>NZ_JBSFRU010000085.1:0-19919 GCF_053589395.1 Nocardia sp. NPDC003345 | reverse complement strand
ATCGGCACCTCGATCCACTCCCGGCCGGAGAGATACGCCCCGGTCAGCGAGTTCGGGTCGGCGAGGAGTTCGGAATACGGCCCGCTGTGCACCACCCGGCCGCCGTGTTCACCGGCGAGCGGGCCGATATCGACCACCCAGTCCGAGGCCCGGATGGTGTCCTCGTCGTGTTCGACGACGATCAGGGTGTTGCCCAGGTTCTTCAGCCTGGTCAGCGTTTCGATGAGCCGCCGGTTGTCGCGCTGGTGCAGGCCGATGGAGGGCTCGTCGAGTACGTAGAGCACGCCCACCAGGCCCGAGCCGATCTGGGTGGCGAGCCGGATCCGCTGTGCCTCGCCGCCGGACAGGGTGGCCGCCGCCCGGGACAGCGTCAGGTAGTCCAGGCCCACGTCGAGCAGGAAGCCCAGCCGCGCCTGCACCTCCTTGAGGACCTGCCCGGCGATCGCCGCCTGCCGTTCACCGAGGGTGAGCGCGTTCAGGAAGCGTGAGCACTCGCGGATGGACAGCTCACTGACCTCTGCGATGGATTTCCGTTCCGCATCCGCGGTGAGGGTGACCGCCAGGATCTCCGGGCGCAGCCGGGCACCGTTGCACACCGGGCACGGCACGTCCCGCATATAGCCCTCGTAGTGCTCCTTCATCTGCTCGGATTCGGTGGAATCCAGCCGCCGCTGCAGGAACGGCATGACCCCCTCGAAATCGGCGTAGTAGGAGCGCTTCCGGCCGTAGCGGTTGGTGTAGACGATATGCACCTGATCCGAGCTGCCCTCGAGTACCGCCTTGCGGGCACGGGGCGTCAGATCACGCCACGGGGTGTCCAGATCGAACCCCTGGGCCGCGGCCAGACCCGACAGCAACCGCAGGAAGTATTCGGCGCTCTGCCCGCGTGACCAGGGCGCGATCGCACCGTCGGCGAGGCTCAGTTCGGCGTCGGGGACGACCAGTTCGGGATCGACCTCCTTGCGGATTCCGAGACCCGTGCAGTCGGGGCAGGCGCCGTAGGGCGAGTTGAACGAGAACGAACGCGGTTCCAGATCCTCGATATCGAGCGGGTGGCCGTTCGGGCAGGCGAGTTTCTCGGAGAAGCGGCGCTCGCGGTCGTGGGCGTGCTCGTCGCGGTCCACGAAATCGAGCACCACGATGCCGTCGGCGAGGCGCAGCGCCGTCTCGATGGAATCGGTGAGCCGCTGTTTGGCGGTGGGTTTGACGGCCAGCCGGTCCACCACCACCTCGACGTCGTGTTTCTCCTGCTTCTTCAGCTTCGGCGGATCGGTGAGCGGATACACCACCCCGTCGACCCGGACGCGGGCGTAACCCTGCGCGTGCAACTGGTCGAAGAGATCGACGAATTCACCCTTGCGGGTGCGCACCACCGGAGCCAGCACCTGGAACCGGACGCCCGTCTCCATGGCCAGCACCTGGTCGACGATCTGCTGCGGCGTCTGCTTGGCGATCAGCTCCGAGCACACCGGGCAGTGCGGGACGCCCGCGCGCGCGTAGAGCAGGCGCAGATAGTCGTGCACCTCGGTGATGGTGCCGACGGTGGAGCGGGGATTGCGGTTGGTGGATTTCTGGTCGATCGAGACCGCGGGTGAGAGCCCCTCGATGAAATCCACATCCGGCTTGTCCATCTGCCCCAGGAACTGCCGGGCGTAGGCCGACAACGATTCCACGTACCGGCGCTGCCCCTCGGCGAAGATCGTGTCGAACGCGAGGCTGGACTTACCCGACCCCGACAGGCCGGTGAAGACGATCAGACTGTCGCGGGGCAGATCGAGGTCGACCCCCTTCAGGTTGTGCTCCCGCGCGCCGCGCACAGTCAGGCGTTCCGCCACCAGGTCGGTCCCTTCTCGTTTCGTTCGTCGCCGCGCCGGAGGCGCGCCGTGAATGCAGTTGCGATGCAGCCGCCGCGACCCGCCCACGGTGTGGGTGACAACGCGGAGGACGGCCCGATCGGGCTCATCGGTCCTGTCGCGGCTCGGGCCACGGATGGGCCCGCGCCGATGCTAGGACGGACCACCGACAAGTTTCGCCGAACGGCCGATCACCGGCTGATGACGTGCGCACATCCGGGCTCCCGCGCTGCGCTCGCCGCGGGGTTGGCTGCCCGGTCGGGCCGACGCCCGGCCGGTGGCGCGGGCTCACCTCTCCAGGGTAGGTCACCGCGGCGGATCACCGGAGGGTGTCACCGATCACCCGTCCCGGGCCGGCCGTGGTCACCGCGGGGCCGGGCCCAGGACGACCATCGAATTGTTTCCGCCCATCCCCAGCGACAGCTTGGCCGTGAGCCCCGAACCGGCCGGGGTCGCGCCGTCGAGCAGCCGTGGGTGAGCCGCCGCCACGATCGGCGGCGCCGGAATGATCCCGCGCTCGTAGCCGAGGGCCGCCGCGGCCAGCTCCACCGCACCCGATGCGGCCTGACAGTGACCCACCAGCGGTTTCAGCGAGTACACGGCCGGGCGATCGCCGAAGACGCGGGTCAGCAGATCACGTTCGGCACGATCGCACTGCGCGGTACCGGTTCCGTGCGCGTTCAGATAGGCGATCTCCGCGGCGGTGACACCGGCGTCGGCGAGGGCCTGCCGGGCGCAGTCCACGATCTGGTCGTGACCCGGTTCCACCGACACCACGTGATAGGCCTCGCTGTTCATCGCCCCGCCGAGCACTGTGGCATAGGCCCGCGCCGGGCCCCGGGTGAGCACCAGCCCGACCGCCGCCTCGCCCACGCTGAACCCGCGACTGCCCTCCTGGAAAGGCCGGCAGCCTGCCAGCGATTCGACCTCGACCACCGCGGCCCCCAGCGCGGCGAACTGCCGGACCAGTTCGGGAGTGGCCGACAGATCGGAGGCCACGCACACCACATCGTCCACCAGCCCGGCGGCGAACCAGAGTTTCGCCTGGAGCAGGGCGACGTTGCCGGAACTGCAGGCCGCCGAGATCCCGGCCACCGGCCCGGTGAAACCGAACTCCTGACCGATCACCGACACCGGTGTCGACGGCAGCAATCGCAAGAAGTCGCGACCGCTGAACCCCGCGCCCGCGGACCCCGAGAAGTCCCGCCAGTGCCGGACATCGCCCAGTACCGCCGCGTGCACCAGCCCCACCCGGCGGCCCGGCCGCCAGCCCCGCTCCCGGGCGTCGGCGACCGCTTCGGCCACTGCCGCGAACATCGCCCTGCCGTATCGGGTGCCGCCGGGTCCCGGTTCGCCGTCCGGGACCAGCGCGGCCCAGCCGCCGGTCGCCGGGTCGATTCCGTAGCCGGGCTCGAACCGCGCCGCCGACGCGCCGCCGAGCAGCCCCTCCCACAGCGCTTCCCGGCCCCAGCCGTACCCGGTCACCGCCCCGATTCCGGCAATCGACATAAAATGACCACTGATCGCGGTACCCGCCATGACGGCTCCCCTCCCCGGTCCCCGGTCCATCCCCGCACCGGAAACCACCGAGAACCAGTCGTGAACGTGGTCACCGAAAAATCACGTCCACCGAATCGATTCTAAGCGTGTGGATACCGGCGTAGCGCCGTGTTTGAATGTCCGGGTCAGCCGATTATGGGGGTTGGTATGGGAGATCACAGGGCCTCCGCCGCCGAGCAGCTCGCGCATCGGTACCGGTCCCTGGTCGAACATTCCCCGGATGGAATCTGCGTCCACGAACGGGGCATCGTGGTCTATGCCAACCCCGCCGCACTGCGGATCATGGGTGCGAAGAATCTCGCCACGGTGCTCGGCCAGAACATCGCCCGCTTCGTGCACCCCGATTCGCGCGAGGCGATGTTCGAACGGATCGCGGGCCTCACCGCGACCGGTGTCGCCACCGAGCCCACCGAGATGACCCTGCTCACGCTGGACGGCCGCGAGATCCCGGTGGAAACCGTCTCGGTGCTCACCGCCTGGCACGATCGCCTGGCCTATCAGGTGGTCATCCACGACCTGTCCGCCCAGCGTTCCGCCGAACGCGCCCAGCGGCGCGCCGAACAGCACTTCACCACCGTGGTCTCCCAGCTGGAGGAGGGCGTCGCGGTGATCTACCAGGACGGCACCATCGCCTCCGCCAACCCGGCCGCGCGCCGGATCTTCGGCATAGACGAGCAGATCCAGCTGGTGGGCTCCAATATCACCGAGCTGCCCCTGGAACTGCTGGACGCCAACGGCAGGCCGCTGCCGCGCGCCCGCCACCCCGTCGCCCGGACCCTCGCCACCGGCGAGACCATCAGCGCCTTCGTCTTCGCGGTGAACCGTCCCGACGGCCAGCGCCGCTGGGTGGCGCTGTCCAGCCGCCTGCTCAATTCCGACGATCAGGGCGCGGCCGCGGTGTGCTCGTTCACCGATATCACCGAATACCTGGCCGGGCGCCGCCAGCTCGAGTACCAGGCCACCCACGATCCGCTCACCGGGCTGGCCAACCGGTCGCTGATCCTGTCGCAACTGTCGGGCGCGCTGGCCGCCAGCGGCGCGTACCGCAGCATCTCCACGGTCATGTTCATCGACCTGGACGGTTTCAAATCGATCAACGACACCATGGGGCACGCCATCGGCGACACCGTGCTGCGGATCGTGGCGCAGCGGTTGCAGCGCGCGCTGCGCGCCGAGGATATGGTCGGCCGGCTCGGCGGCGACGAGTTTCTGGTGCTGCTGGCGGGGCGGCCCGGCGACGATGAGCTCGAACCGCTGGTCCGGCGGTTGCGGTCGGCGATGGCGGAACCGATCGTGGCCCGCGGTCACCGCATCGCGGTGCACGCCTCGATCGGCGTGACCGCCCTCGAGCCCGGGGATCCGCGCAGCCCGGAGGCGGTGCTGCACGACGCCGATCTGGCCATGTACGAGGCCAAGGGACCGGCCAAACGCGGCGGGCCGCTCGGCCCGGGACTGCGTGGTGACAACTCCCACGTCTCCTGACACCGCCCGCCCGCCTGCGGAAACAACGTGCCCGTGTTCGCGGCAGTAGAATCGACAACTCTGTGCACGTCGCCGTGCCGTGTTTGCCGTGCCCTGTCCCGACGTGGGTGAGAAGGAGCCAGAACTTGCCCGACAATCGCACCGAGGACCGCCTCACCGTCCGAGAACCCGTGGAGGGGGACGCGGCCGCGGTGACACGAACCATCGATCAGGAGCAGGCATACCTGTCGGTGCTCTACGACCGGCTGGACGAGATGCGGGCCTATGCCGACAAACGGCTGCGCACCGTCCTGCTGGAAACCGGGGGCACACCGCAGGCACGGACCGAACGCGAATCCTTCACCCAGCTCTACACCGAGGACCTGGCCAAATACGATGCCGCCGAGCACGGCCTGTGTTTCGGCCGCATCGATATCGCCGCGGATCACGAGGAACCGGAGCCGCGCTATATCGGCCGCCTCGGCATCCTGGACGAGGACAACGACTACGAGCCCCTCCTCCTGGACTGGCGAGCGCCGCTGGCGCGCCCGTTCTATCTGGCCACCACCGCCGCCCCGGACGGCGTGCTGCGGCGGCGGCATATCCGCTCCCGGAATCGCCGGGTCACCGCGGTCAACGACGAATATCTCGATCTCGCCGCGGCCCGGGCCGCGGGAGTCACAGCATCCGACGGCGGGGTCGGCAGCGAGAGCGCGCTGCTGGCCGCGCTGAACGCGGCCCGCACCGGCCAGATGTCCGACATCGTCGAGACCATCCAGAGCGAGCAGGACGCGATCATCCGCGCCGAGCACAAGAGCGTGCTGGTCGTGCAGGGCGGGCCCGGCACCGGCAAAACCGCCGTCGCGCTGCACCGCGCCGCCTACCTGCTCTACACCTATCGCCAGCAGCTGGCCAAGAGCGGGGTCCTGATCATCGGCCCCAATGCCACCTTCCTCGACTACATCGGACAGGTGCTGCCGTCACTGGGCGAGACCGGTGTGCTGCTGTCCACCATCGGCGACCTCTATCCCGGCGTGAAGGCCACCCTCGCCGATTCGCTGCGCGCGGGCGAGATCAAAGGGGCGCCGACGATTCTGGACGTACTGAAGAACGCGGTCCGCGACCGGCAGCAGGTCCCGCGCGAACCGATCGAGCTCAGCTTCGACGGCTACCCGCTGCAACTGGATCGCAAGATCGTCACCCGGGCCCGCGGCCGGGCCCGCAGCTCGCGCCGACCGCACAACCTGGCCCGCCCGGTCTTCGCGTCGATGGTGATCGAGGCGCTGACCGATCAGCTCGCGCACACCATGGGCGCCGATCCGGCCGGTGGCGGCCGCAGCCTGCTCAGCGCCGCCGACCTCGGCGAGATCAGCGACGAACTGCGCGCCGACCCGAAGATCCAGCGAGTACTCGGCGACCTGTGGCCGCTGCTCACCCCACAGCAGGTGCTCGGAGAACTGTTGGCCGAGCCGGAGCGGCTCGACAGCGCCGCCGGCAAGATCCTCGATCCGCAGGACCGGGCCGAATTACTGCGCCCGGGCACCGGGGAATTCAGCGCCGCCGACGCGCCACTGCTCGACGAACTCGCCGAACTGCTGGGCACCGACGATGCGGAGGAACGCGAACGCGCGCGCCGGCGCTGGCGCGCGCAGCTGGCCGAGGCCCAGGACGCCCTGGATATCCTCACCGGCTCGGCCCCGCAGGACCTCGAGGACGATCTCGATCCCGAGATCCTCATGGCCTACGACCTGATCGACGCCGGGCAGCTCGCCGAACGCCAGCAGGTGCGCAACCGGCAGACCACCGCGGAACGCGCTGCGGGTGACCGCACCTGGACCTACGGGCACGTCATCGTCGACGAGGCCCAGGAACTCTCCGAAATGGCCTGGCGCATGGTGATGCGCCGGATCCCCAACCGCTGGATCACCGTGGTGGGCGATATCGCGCAGACCGGCGATCCGGCGGGGGCGCGGTCGTGGTCGCAGATGCTGGAACCCTATGTCGCCAAACGCTGGAAACGCACCGAACTGAGCGTGAACTACCGCACCCCGGCCGAGATCATGGCCGTCGCCGCCGACGTATTGGCGGTTATCGATCCGGACGCCCGGACACCCCGCTCGGTCCGGGAATCCGGACGCCCGCCGCGTGCGCACCGGGCGCCCGCGGGCGGTATCGCCACGGTGCTCGCGCAGCTGCTCACCGAGGAGCGTGGCCCGGGCACGGCGGCGGTGCTCGGACCGGCCGATCTGGTGGCCGAATTATCCGGCCTGGCCACCGAATCCGTGCGGGTGCTCACGGTGACCGAGGCCAAGGGCCTGGAATTCGACTCGGTATTCCTGGTGGAGCCGAGCGCGGTGATCGCCGAATCCCCGCGCGGGCGCAACGATCTCTACGTGGCACTCACTCGCGCCACCCAGCGGCTCACCGTGGTGCACAGCACCGGCCTGCCGCCGGAACTGCGTCGCCTCGCGGCGTCCTGACGCCGCGCGCCACGAACGCGACCGCCCCTGCCCGGGATCGGATGCCCGGGCAGGGGCGGTCGCGTTCGCCGGCCGCGGATCAGCGCACGGTATGCACGATCAGCACATCGGATTTCGATTTACGCGCCACATCCGAGGGCACCGAGCCCAGCAGGCGTCCGGCCAGGGTGTTGAGCCCGCGGTTGCCGACCACGAGCAGATCGGCCTGGGTCTCGCGCACCAGATCCAGCAGGGATTCGACGGGTTCACCGACGATCGGCTTCTCGACGATCTCCTTGGCGCCCGCCGCCGTCGCCCGGTCCCGTGCCACGCGCAGGATCTCGTTGGTGGGCGCCGAGCCGCGGACCTGGTAAGCCTCGTCCTTGAGCATATCGCTCGCGGCGGCGACATCACGGTCGTCGGTCGGGTAGTAGGCGCAGGCCACGATCAGCGTCGAGCCCGCGGCTCCGGCCAGGGCGGCGGCCTTCTCCACGGCGACGTACGACGAGTCCGAGCCGTCGGTACCGACGACAATGGTCCGGTAGGCGGTCATCTCTCCTCCAACTGTGCGGGGTATAAACGCGGCTGCGGCTGTGCTCGATGCTCGCGAAATCGGGCAGCGGCGCAGCGACTGCGTAGACCTTATCCGCAACCGCGCCCCGATCGACGGGATTCGTTGCACATCACACGCACCGGAAGTGGCCGGGCCTGTTTCACATTCTCGTCCCCGAACCACCTGCGCCGCGTCTACCTGCCGATTCCCGGCACCATACGAACAAACCTGTGATCGGTCACAGAAATGACGAACGGTATTGCCGCCCTGGGATTTTCCTCACATACCGTCGCGGGACCGCGACTCCGGCCCGCTTTTCGTCTCCGCCCTACAGCGAGAACAGCGGACCGGTAATCGTCAGACCCAATTCCTCGGTATGCGCGAAAAAGGCGAATAACATCACCAGCGCACCCGCGAGCGCCAAGTCCTTGTTGAACTGAATCATCTCCGACTGCGTGGCCTCGGCATCGGTTTCCTTCCAGAAACCGTGCATCATGATCATGGTCGGCACGATCATCACCAGCAGCAGCAGACATCCCAGATCGGCCCAGATACCCAGCAGGATACTCAGGCTGCCGAGCAACATGAGCGCACCGGAGGCCTGCACGGCCAATTCCGGCATCGGCACGCCCTTGGCCTGGGCGTATCCGGCCATGGCCTTGGTCTGGGTGAAATGCCCCAGGGCCGAACTCAGGAACAGAATGACGAACATCACGCGGCCGATCAACACCACGACATCCATGCCGAGCTCCTCATCTGTCGTCGATGGGCACCACCGGGCTGCGAGGCCGGTTCCAATTATGACGTCGGCAGCACCTTCGAAGTCACCTCGTCGCGCGAGCGTAACGAATTCTTGGCATATTCCAGCGGCGCCATTCCGACCTCCGCGGTGAACTCCCGGGTGAAATGCGCCTGATCGAAATAACCGAGTTCGGCGGCCAGTGCGGCGAGATCTTCGATCCGGCCCCGGGCCAGCAGATCGGCCCCGTCCTGGAGCCGATACCGGCGTAACACCCATTTCGGACCGGCGCCGATATAGCGCCGGAACAGGCGCTGCAGAGTACGCACCGGCACGCCGAACCGGTCGGTGACCTGATCCACCCGGGTGAGCTCCGGATCATCGGCCATCGCGGCGACGATCTCGCGGACGATGCGGTAGTTCGGGTCGACCGGCGTCCGGGCGCGCCCGGCGAGATAATCCTCGACCAGGTTCCGGCGGCCGGAATCGGTGGGTTCGGCGAGCACCCGGCCGGCCAGATCCCCGGTATCGGGCAGCACCTCGTCCAGCGGGACGGCGCGATCCCGCAGGGCACCCACATCCCGGCCGGTGAAGGCCCCGAATCCGCCCGGCCGGAACCGGACGCCGAAGGTCTCCCCCGCCCCGGCGAGTTCCCGGGTGAATTTCCTGGTGCACACGCCGTTGACGAATCCGCCGTATCGGCCCGATTCACGCTCGAACGTGAGGTGGACGCACGGAAACGGCAGGACCTCCGCGAGGTAGGGCGCCCGCCCCCGCATATCCCAGCGCACCGACCAGTACCACTCCACGAACCCGCCGGTATTCGCTCCCGGCGGGAGCCGGTTCAGCGTGCGGAACCGTTCCTGTTCGTAGGGATGCAGAATCGCCTTGCGGTCGCCGACCGGCGGAATCCCCGGTGCGCCGGTCACGCCCACCTCGATCGTCCTCGGGTGGCGGCGGGCCGCCGGTGTACCTCCGGCGTCGCGAGGCTCGCCCACCGCGCAAGACAGCGGATGCGCGTCGAGCGGGCCCGCGGAAGGTGTCGCTTTCTTACAAGATCCGCGCGAGCGGAGGGAGCAGAGTCGACCCCATGAGCGAAACAGTGAATCCGATCCCCGAGGGCTACCACTCCATCACCGTTTTCATCGCGGTGAACGACGGCAACGCCGCCATCGACTTCTACACCGCGGTATTCGGCGCCGAGGTGCTCTCCCGCAACGATATGCCCGACGGCCAGCCCGCCCACGCCGAATTGCAGATCGGCGATTCCACCATCCAGCTGGGGATGCCGGTCCCGGAGCAGAACGTCCTCGCACCCGGCGGTAACTGGGTGCACACGTCGCTGGTCCACTACTGCCCGGATGTGGACGGGGTGCTCGCCCGCGCCCGGGCACACGGCGCGAAGGTCGCCGAGGATGCCGCCACCTTCGTCACCGGCGACCGCTACGGCGCCCTGCTCGACCCGTTCGGGCACCGCTGGGTGGTCATGACCCGCGTCGAGGACGTGTCCCGGGAGGAGGCCGAACGCCGGGTGAACGAGTGGATGGCCACCCAGGGCTGACCCCGGGAGCCCGCCGGTGGCGAAGCGGCTCACTGCAGACCGGCCGCGTCCATACCGCGCAGTTCCTTCTTCAGATCGGCGATCTCGTCGCGGAGCCGGCCCGCGAGCTCGAACTGCAGCTCGCGGGCCGCGTTCATCATCTGATCGGTGAGCTCGGCGACCAGATCGGCCAGTTCGGCGCGCGGCATCGACTTGATATCGCGACCCTCCACGATGCCCGCGCTCACCGCCCGGCCCGGCTCGCCCTGGGCGCGACGGCCGCGGCTGGCGTTGCGGCCGGACCCGCCGACGGCGACCTCGTCGTCGGCCTCGGAATACACCTGATCGAGAATATCGGCGATCTTCTTGCGCAGCGGCTGCGGATCGATCCCCTTCTCCGCGTTGTAGGCCAGCTGTTTGGCCCGGCGGCGCTCGGTTTCGTCGATCGCCTGCCGCATCGAATCGGTGATCTTGTCCGCGTACATGTGCACCTCACCCGAGACATTCCGGGCGGCGCGGCCGATGGTCTGGATCAGGCTCTTGGCGCTGCGCAGGAACCCTTCCTTATCGGCGTCCAGGATGGCCACCAGCGAGACCTCGGGCAGGTCGAGACCCTCGCGCAGCAGGTTGATACCGATCAGCACGTCGTATTCGCCGAGCCGCAACTGCCGGAGCAGTTCGACGCGGCGCAGCGTATCGATCTCCGAATGCAGGTACCGCACCCGCAGCCCCAGCCCGAGCAGATAATCGGTCAGGTCCTCGGCCATCTTCTTGGTCAGGGTGGTGACCAGTACGCGTTCGTCGCGTTCCACCCGCAACCGGACCTCGTGCACCAGATCGTCGATCTGCCCCTTGGTGGGTTTGACCACGACCTGCGGATCCACCAGACCGGTCGGGCGGATGACCTGCTCCACCACCTCACCGCCGGTGCGGCCGAGTTCGTAGTCGCCCGGCGTGGCCGACAGATACACCGCCTGCCCGATCCGCTCGGCGAACTCCTCCCAGGTGAGCGGCCGGTTGTCCACCGCCGACGGTAACCGGAAGCCGTATTCGACCAGGTTGCGTTTACGCGACATATCCCCCTCGTACATACCGCCGATCTGCGGCACGGTCACATGGGATTCGTCGATGACGAGCAGGAAATCGTCCGGGAAGTAGTCCAGCAGGGTGGCCGGCGCCGAACCGGCGGGACGCCCGTCGATATGCCGCGAATAGTTCTCGATACCCGAGCAGAATCCCACCTGCCGGATCATCTCCAGGTCGTACTGGGTGCGCATCCGCAGCCGCTGCGCCTCGAGGAGCTTGCCCCTGCCCTCGAGGTCGGCCAGCCGCTCCTCGAGCTCGGCCTCGATATCGACCACCGCACGCGCCATCCGCTCCGGGCCCGCGACATAGTGGGTGGCGGGGAAGATCCGCACCATATCGACCTTGCGGACCACATCCCCGGTGAGCGGATGCAGGTAGTACAGCTCTTCGATCTCGTCGCCGAAGAACTCGATCCGAACGGCCAGTTCCTCGTACGAGGGGATGATCTCGACCGTATCGCCGCGCACCCGGAACGAGCCCCGGGTGAAGGCCATATCGTTGCGGGTGTACTGCACGTCGACCAGCATGCGCAGGAAGGCGTCCCGATCGACCTCGGCGCCCACCTCCAACATCACCGACCGGTCCAGATACGACTGGGGGGTGCCCAGACCGTAGATACATGACACCGAGGCCACCACCACCACATCGCGCCGAGACAGCAGCGACGAGGTGGCCGAATGGCGCAGCCGCTCGACATCGTCGTTGATCGAGCTGTCCTTCTCGATATAGGTATCGGTCTGCGCGATATACGCCTCGGGCTGGTAGTAGTCGTAGTACGAGACGAAGTACTCCACCGCGTTGTGCGGCAGCATCTCGCGTAGTTCGTTGGCCAGCTGGGCCGCCAGCGTCTTGTTGGGCGCCATCACCAGGGTGGGCCGCTGCAAGCGCTCCACCAGCCAGGCGGTGGTCGCCGATTTACCGGTACCGGTCGCACCGAGCAGTACGACATCGGGCTCCCCGGCCCGGACCCGGCGTTCCAGCTCCTCGATGGCGGCGGGCTGGTCGCCGGCGGGCTGATACGGGCTGACGACCTCGAACCGGCCGCCGGTACGTTCGATCTCGCCCACCGGGCGGAACTCCGATTTCGCCAGCGGCGTCTCCCCGTCGGCCTCGGTTCCGGTGACACCGGCCGCACGGAGTTCGGTTGCGAATGCCATGACCCAAGACTAGGCCCGCCCACCGACATACTCCCGGCCCCGGACCGGCCCCGGTGAGCGCGATCACCGGCCGGCCTGCGGACCCACCGGCGCCACCGGACGCACACTGCCGCTTCAGTGGGTAGATTCGGCAGCCGTGACCGAAGCACCCGGCGTCCATGTCCACCGGCCCAAGGTGGAGTACTTCGATATCGCGGAGCTCACCAATACGGATCCGAAGGGTTTCGTACGCGAGGTGCAGCGCTATCACCTCGAGCCCTGGGGCCTGTACATGGCCCGGACCGCCGATCATCCGCAATTCCACTACATGGAGTCCTGGTTGCTCCCGGACCTGAATCTGCGGGCCACGATTTTCCATTTCCATCCGGCGCATATGCGCGACCAGGACCACTACCTCGATATCGGGGAGTTCGGCGAGGTCGAACCGAAGAAATGGCGTTCGGTGGACCATTATCTGGATCTGGTCTGCCGCACCGGCCGCGAAACGCTGCTACTGGATGTCGACGAATTGCTCGCCGCCCATCACACCGGCCTGCTCGACGCGAAGGCCGCCGAGCAGGCCGTGGCGACCGCGTCGCGCGCGATCGACGGGATCGCCGCGCACGGCCACGACTTCGAGGCCTGGACGGCGTCGCTGGGCATGCCGCTCACCTGGATGTGATCGGCCCCGGCGGCCGTACCGCCGGGGCAGAACCGCTACCGGGTCGTCCGGCTCGGTCTACTCCTGGGTGCCGGCCCTCCATGCCGTCACCCTCGGATACACCGCTTCGAACCAGGGCTGCGCGGCCGCCCGGTAGGCCGCTGCCGCCGCCGCTCCGGTGAGCCCGGCCGCCGCCGCCTCGGCCTTGTTCGCGACCTCCGCGTACTCATCGCGAGCCGCCGCATCGGCACGCAGCCACTCGCGGAACCCGAGCGCGAATTCCTGATCGGGGCTGTGGGCGACCCGCACGTGGACGTAGGCCGGGCGACCTGGATCGGCGTTGCCGTGTGTCCGCGGCTGCCGGTCCCCGGCGGGCGCCACGGCGGCGGGCTCGGGGTCGGCATCGGCCGGCCCGGTGACGGCCGGGAACCCGGCGCCCGCCAGCGCCGCGCGCACCCCGTCCGCGGCGGCCGCATCGACGACGGTGATCTGCAGGTCGAGCACATCGCGGGCGGCGAGACCGGCGACCGCGGTGGGGCCGATATGGTCGACCCGGATCGCCGCGGCACCGGCCGCCACCCGTAACCGGGCGATCAGGCGCTGCGCCTGCGCCTCCCACCGCGGATCGGCGTCGTGGATGCCCCGCCGCGGTATCGCGGCCGTCCCGGAACGCAGATTCGCCTCGAACGGCACCAGCCGCTCGTCCCAGAGCCGGTGTACCTGCTGCTCCACCCGCCCGGCGGCACCGTTGTTGTCCAGCAGGACATCGGCTGCCGCATAACGCTGCTCATCGGTGGCCTGCGCCGCGATCCGCGCCCGCGCGTCGGCCTCCGGCACCCCGCGGAATTCCACCAGCCGCCGCAACCTGGTCTCGGCCGCCACATCGACGACCACCACGAGATTCACCAGCGGCCCCATACCGTTCTCCACCAGAAGCGGTACATCCTGCACCACGATCGCGTCCGGCGCGGCCGCGGCCAGCAGTTCGGCGGTCCGCTGCCCGACCAGCGGGTGCGTGATGGAGTTCAGGGTGGTGCGGGATTCGTCGTCGCGAAAAGCCCTGGCCGCCAGGGCCGGACGATCGAGGCTACCGTCCGCGGCCAGGATCTCGTCTCCGAACGCCGCCACCAGGCGGGCCAGTCCGGGGGTTCCCACGGCCACCACTTCCCGGGCGATCAGATCCGAGTCGATGATCACCGCCCCGAGTTCGGCGAGCGCCCGCGCCACCGTCGATTTACCCGCACCCATACCTCCGGTGAGGCCGATTCGTAACATCGGCCCAGTCTCGCATCCGCGGGAATTCGTGGCCGGATCAGGTGGCCCGCCGCCGATACCCTCCGACACGCCCGCCGCCGCCCGGACCACAGAAATATCCTGGTAATCCGAATTTCTCGGATAATCTTCGCGTGCGTGCGACACCGACAGGAATTGCCCTTTTTCCGATAGCACTTGTTACGAACAAGCGGAGGAAAGAGTATGCGCATCAGGGAAAACACTTCGGGCCGCCACCGGCTGGGTTCGGCCGGGCGCGTGCATTGTCTTCGTATTCCGGCCGTCGCGAATTATCTGGAGAAACACCGGCGTTCGTGGTTCGCGGCCCTGACGCTTCCCGCGCAGCACAGCCTCGCCGCCCGACGCCGGCGCACGGTGGTGCCCCGGGTCCGGATGCGCTGGATTCCCGCGCCCGCCGGCTGACGTGCGGTACCGCCGCCACGGTCCGCACGTCTCCCCGGCCATCCCCCGACAGACGAAGACCCCGGTCCGTGCGGACCGGGGTCTTCGTCTGATCTGCTACTTCAGCGGCAGGTCTCAGGCGTTGCCGGAGAGCTTCTCCCGCAGAGCCGCCAGCTGCGCGTCGCTGGCCAGCGAGCCACCGGCGGACTCGGTCTGCCCGCCACCGCTGGTCTGCGCGCCGCTCTCGGAGGAGTAGTTCGACGACCCGCCGCCGTTGACGGCCTCGGCCGCGGCGTCGGCCGCCATCTTCTCCATCTGAGCGGTGTGCATCTTGTGCCGGCGCTCGGCCTCGGCGTAGCGGCCTTCCCACTCTTCCCGCTGCTTGTCGAAGCCCTCGAGCCATTCGTTGGTCTCGGGATCGAAGCCCTCGGGGAAGATGTAGTTGCCCTGCTCGTCGTAGCTGTCGGCCATACCGTACTTCGACGGATCGAACTCGGCGCTGTAGTCCTCGTTGGCCTGCTTGAGGCTCAGCGAGATCCGGCGACGCTCCAGGTCGATATCGATGACCTTGACCATGGCGTCGTCGCCGACGACCACGACCTGGTCCGGGACCTCGACATGGCGCTCGGCCAGCTCGGAGATGTGCACCAGGCCCTCGATGCCCTCTTCGACGCGCACGAACGCACCGAACGGAACGAGCTTGGTAACCTTGCCCGGCACGATCTGGCCGATGGCGTGGGTGCGGGCGAACTGCCGCCAGGGATCTTCCTGGGTGGCCTTCAGCGACAGCGAAACGCGCTCGCGGTCCAGGTCGACGTCGAGAACCTCGACGGTGACCTCGTTGCCCACCTCGACCACCTCGGACGGGTGATCGATGTGCTTCCAGGACAGTTCGGAGACGTGCACCAGACCGTCGACACCGCCGAGGTCGACGAAGGCGCCGAAGTTGACGATGGAGGAGACCACACCCTTGCGGACCTGGCCCTTCTGCAGCTGGTGCAGGAATTCGCTGCGCACCTCGGACTGGGTCTGCTCCAGCCAGGCCCGGCGCGACAGAACCACGTTGTTGCGGTTCTTGTCGAGCTCGATGATCTTGGCCTCGATCTCCTTGCCGACGTACGGCTGGAGATCGCGGACGCGGCGCATCTCGACCAGCGAGGCAGGCAGGAAGCCCCGCAACCCGATATCGAGGATCAGACCGCCCTTGACGACCTCGATCACGGTGCCGCGAACGGCCTCGTCCTTCTCCTTGAGCTCCTCGATCGTGCCCCAGGCGCGCTCGTACTGAGCCCGCTTCTTGGACAGGATCAGGCGACCCTCTTTGTCCTCCTTGGTGAGGACCAGGGCCTCCACCTCATCACCCACGGAAACGACCTCGTTGGGGTCGACATCGTGTTTGATGGAGAGCTCGCGAGACGGGATGACGCCTTCGGTCTTGTAACCGATGTCGAGCAGGACCTCGTCGCGGTCGACTTTGACGATGGTTCCTTCGACGATATCGCCGTCGTTGAAGTACTTGATCGTGGCGTCGATGGCGGCGAGGAAGTCCTCGGCGGAGCCGATGTCGTTGACGGCTACCTGCGGCGAGGTGACGGTGGTGGGCATGTGGCGGTTTGCTCCGGACGGATTGTGATCGGTTGCGGACATTGAGACTTTCGGTACGCTGCGATACACCCAGCGGCTCCGGGTGTGATCACTTGCGCGTTCAGCGTACGCGACCCCCGTCCAGCCGGGCAAACGACCCCCCGCTGCGGATCTATAGGCTTCGCGTCGTGTCCGACGACCTCGTTCAAGATCGCCACGCTCAGGCCACCGCTGTACTGGGAACCACGGGTGCCGCACGCACCCGGATCGGTTCGACCGAGAGCGAACGCGCGAGCCGGCGCTGGTGGGATGCCGACGCCGGCCAGTACCACGATACCCACGGGGAATTCCTGGGCGCCGACAGCCCCGCCGGTGAATTCGTCTGGTGCCCCGAAGGCCTGCACGAAGGCGATATGCGCCTGCTGGGCGATATCGCCGGAAAACGGATCCTGGAGGTGGGCTGCGGCTCGGCGCCGTGTGCCCGCTGGCTGGCCGGGCAGGGGGCGTACCCGGTCGGATTGGATATCTCGCGCGCAATGCTGTCGCGGGGGCTTGCGGCGATGGCGCGCGGCGGGCCCCGGATACCGCTGGTCCAGGCGGGCGCCGAGGCACTGCCGTTCGCCGGCGAATCCTTCGACCTCGCGTGTTCGGCCTTCGGCGCGGTGCCCTTCGTCGCCGATTCGGCACGGGTGATGCGTGAGGTCGCGCGGGTGCTGCGGCCGGGCGGATCCTGGGTCTTCGCGGTCAACCACCCGATCCGCTGGATCTTCCGCGACGACCCGGGACCCGCGGGCCTGGAGGCCGTCATCCCCTATTTCGACCGCACCCCGTACACCGAGTACGACGACGCGGGCCGCTGCACCTACGTCGAACACCACCGCACCATCGGCGACCGTGTCCGGGAGATAGTGGGGGCCGGTCTGATCCTCGACGATATCGTCGAACCGGACTGGCCCGAATGGCTGGACCGCGAATGGGGCCAGTGGAGCCCCCTGCGTGGCCAGATCTTCCCCGGTACCGCCATCTTCGTCACCCACAAACCGGAATAGCCGGGCCGATACCGGCCCGGCATCCCCTCCGCTCAGCCGTGGTCGTCGGGAGCGGGCCGGGGTTTGCGCCCGGCCTGCTCCAGCGCCCGGCGGAGGGCGAACTCGATCTGCGCGTTGACGCTGCGCAGATCGTCGGCCGCCCACCTGGCGACCGCGTCGTACACCGCCGGGTCGAGCCGGAGCAGGATCTTCTTGCGTTCGACCATCAGTTGTACAGCGATCCCGTATTGACCACGGGGTTCACCGGCCGGTCGCCGCACAGCACCACCAGCAGGTTCGACACCATGGCCGCCTTACGCTCCTCGTCCAGTTCGACCATGCCCTCGGCGGTGAGCCGCTCGAGCGCCAGCCCGACCATCCCCACCGCGCCCTCGACGATCCGGGTCCGCGCGGCGACGACCTGGTTGGCCTGCTGGCGGACCAGCATCGCCTGGGCGATCTCCGGGGCGTAGGCGAGATGGGTGATCCGGGCCTCGATCACGTCGATTCCGGCGGTCGCCGTACGTTCCCGCAGTTCCACCGTGAGTTCCTCGGCGACCTCCGCGCCGTCGCGCAGGCTGGTGCGGTCGTCCTCGTGGGCGTCGTAGGGGTGCGTGGTGGCCAGATGGCGCACCGCGGCCTCGGACTGGGTCTCCACATATTCCTCGTAGTCGTCGACGGCGAACGCGGCCTTGAAACTGTCGACGACCTTGTAGACCACCACCGCCGCGATCTCCACCGGGTTACCGTCCGCGTCGTTGACCTTCAACTTCTGCGTTTCGAAGTTACGTACCCGCAGCGAGATGCTGCGCCGGTCGGTCAGCGGCAGCACCGAGAAGAACCCGGGATCGCTCACCGAGCCGATGTAGCGGCCGAAGAACTGGACCACCTTGGCCTCGTTCGGGTTCACCACCGTCAGTCCGGTGATGCCGAGCAGCAGCAGACCGGCCAGGACACAGGCGACGATCGCCCCGATGAGGCCGGCGGTGTTCTGATTCTGCGCGGCGGCGACGAATCCCGCGATGGCGACGGCCGTCAGCGCGACGGTCAGGACCAGCCAGATCAGCAGTACGACGAACCCGTTGACCCGAACGGCGTTCCGGAATGTCATGACATCCTCCCTCTATCAAAGTGATATCACCAAGATAGCAACCGGACGTGGAATCGGACAAGTCACCCGCCACGCGGGCGGCCGGACCGAACCACCCGGCCCGCCGCACCGGTCGTCCGCCGGGTCCTGCGACCATGACCGGATGGATCGCAGGGAACCCGGCGAGCCGTTGCGGCTCGGAATCGTCGACGGCGACGGAATCGGACCGGAGGTGGTGACCTCGGCGCGGCGCGTGGTGGACGAAGCCGTCGCGGTGGAGGGCCTGGCACCGATGGTGTGGGTGCCCCTGCCGATGGGCCGCGCCGCCATCGACGAATACGGCACGGCGCTGCCGGAATCCACACTCACCGGCCTGGCCGGCACCGACGGCTGGATCCTCGGGCCCCACGACAACGCCTCCTACCCGCCGGAGCATCGCATCGCCCCCGGTGGCGCCATCCGGCGGCATTTCGGACTGCATGCCAATATCCGGCCCGTCCGGGCGTTTCCGGGTGTCGCCGCGGCGGCGCCCGATATCGACCTGGTGGTGGTCCGGGAGAACAGTGAGGGGTTCTACGCCGACCGGAACATGGCCGTCGGATCCGGTGAGTTCTGCCCCACGCCCGATATCGCGCTCTCGGTGGGCATGGTGACCCGGGCGGCGTCCGAGCGGATCGCGCACCAGGCGTTCCGGCTGGCCGCGGCCCGGCGCGGCCGGCTGACCATCGTGCACAAGGCCAATGTCCTGCCGCTGACCATGGGTCTGTTCCGCGATACCTGCTACGCCGTCGCGCCCGGATATCCCGGGGTGCGGGTCGACGACGAGCATGTCGACGCGGCCGCGGCGCATCTGGTGCGGGCGCCGGGAGATTACGACGTACTGGTCACCGAGAACCTCTTCGGCGATATCCTCTCCGACCTGGCCGCGCAGCTCGGCGGGTCGCTGGGTATCGCCGCGTCGCTGAACTGCTCCGATACCCGCGCGATGGCCCAGGCGGTACACGGCGCGGCGCCCGATCTGGCCGGGCGCAACCGGGCCGATCCGGTGGCGCTGCAGTTATCGGCCGCCATGCTGCTGCGCTGGCTGTCCACCCGGCACGACCGGCCGGCGCTGGCCCACGCCGCCGACCGGATAGACCGCGCCGTCGCGGCCACCTTCGCCGCCGGAATCGCCACCGCCGATCTCGGCGGACTGGCCTCCACCAGCGAGTTCACCGAGCAGGTCACCGTCCGTATCCACTTCCGCTGACCGGCCGGCTCACAGCAACCGGGACAGGAACGCCTTGGTGCGATCGTGCCGCGGGGCGGTCAGCAGTTCCGCGGGCGGCCCGGATTCCACCACCACACCCTGATCCATGAACACGAGGGTGTCGGCCACCTCGCGGGCGAAGCCCATCTCGTGGGTCACCACCACCATGGTCATACCCGAGGCGGCCAGTTCCCGCATCACCGCGAGCACCTCGCCCACGAGTTCGGGATCCAGCGCGGAGGTGGG
>NZ_JBSFRU010000084.1:0-20029 GCF_053589395.1 Nocardia sp. NPDC003345 | reverse complement strand
AAGCGGTCCCGCTGCTCGGCCGCGAAATTCGCCAGCCCCTCGTGGGTGAGCGCGACCCCCTTCGGGACACCTGTCGATCCCGAGGTGTAGATCACGTAGGCGGTATCGAGGAGATGAGTGGCACGCACCCGGTCGCTCGCACCGATCGGATCGGCTGCGACGGCGGCGATCTCCGCCCGCGTCGCGGGGTCGTCCAGCACCACCGGATGAACCCGGTCCGGGACCAGTTCCCGCCGTGCCGTGGTGGTGAGGGCCACCCGCACCCCCGCGTCGGCCGCCATGACCGCGATCCGGTCGGCCGGATTCCGGGTATCGACGGCGACGAATCCGGCCCCGGCCTTGGTCACCGCCCACAGGCCCGCGACGAACTCCGGCGATCGGGGCAGTACCAGCGCCACATGGTCGCCGGTGCGCACGCCCAGCCCGATCAGGTGGCGCGCGAGCCGGGTGGACCACTCGTCGAGTTCGGCGTAGGAGATCGTCCGGTCGCCGGACACCAGGGCCGTCGCACCGGGATCGAGGGCGGTTCCCGCGGCGAGCAGTTCGGCCAGGGTGCGGGAACGTTCGACGACCGCGCCCCCGGAGGCCGGGACCAGGGCCTCGCGTTCGGCGGGGGTGAGCAGATCCAGCGCCCCCAATGTGGTGCCGGGCGCGCTGATCACCACCCGCAGCACCGCCTCCAGCCGGGCCGCCAATGCGGCGGCAGTCGCGTCGCCGATACGGGCCCGCTGGTAGCGGAGCCGCAGATGCAGCCGGTCGGTCTGGTGCGCCTGCACCATCAGCGGATAGTGCGCGGCGTCGCGGCCCTCGGCCGTCACCACTCGCATCCCGTCGATCTCGGTCGCACCGAGACCACTGCTGTCGACCGGATAGGACTCGAAGACGACGAGGGTGTCGAACAGGTTCGGCATACCGGCCGCACCCAGGACACGCGACAGTTCCAGATGGTGGTGATCCAGCAGCCGGGTGTTGCCCGCCTGCAGGCGGTTCAGCGCCGCGGCCACCGTGTGGTCGCGGGTGAGATCCACGGCCACCGGGATCGTATTGATGAACAATCCGATCATCGATTCCACCCCGGGCAGTTCGGCGGGCCGGCCCGATACGGTGGCCCCGAACGTGACCCGCTCGGCGCCGGTCAGGTTGCCCAGCACCACCGCCCACGCGAATTGCACGATCGTCGCCACGGTGACGGCGTGGTCGCGGGCGAAATCCGCCAGCGCGGCCGTGGCCTCCGGGTCGAGGACCAGCGGCAGATCGGCCGGGAGATCGGCGACCGCGGTCGTCACGGGGTCGGTGACCAGGGTCGGTTCGGTGACCTCGCGCAGGGCGTCGCGCCACACCTCGAGACCGGCCTCGTCGTCGCGAGTCGCCAGCCAGTCCAGGTAATCCCGGTAGGCCGGTGCCGGCGGCAGCAGCGCCGGATCCGCCCCGACCGCGTACAACGCGATCAGCTCCCGGCACAGCAGCGGCAGCGACCATCCGTCCAGCAGCAGATGGTGCGCGGTCAGTACGAGGCGATGGTCGCCGGGTTCGACCTCGGCGAGCAGGAATCGCAGCAGCGGCGGATCCGCCGGATCGAACACCGCCGACCGTTCGGCCTCGATCAGCGCGTCCAGTTCCGCCGCGTCCCGGCAGGATTCGACGGTATGCCAGCGCAGCGCGCTCGCCACCGGGATCACCTGGACCGCTGTTCCGGCGGCGGTCCGGGTGAACGCGGCCCGCAGATTGGGATGCCGCCCCAGCAGCGCGGCCGCGGCGCGTTCGAGCCGATGCGCGTCGACGGTTCCGGCCAGTCCGAGGACCGACTGCGCGGTGTAGACATCCAGTTCACCGGCCGCGAACTCGGCATGGAACAGCAGGCCGGCCTGCAGCGGCGCGGGCGGCCACACATCGGTGAGCGGCCCGTACCGTCCGGTGAACGCGTCCAGGTCGGCCTGGGTGATCCCGGCCGGCGAGACATCGGACGGGGACAGTCCCCAATCCGCGCCGGCGCGTGCGGCGGCGGCGATCTCGGTGAGCGCGCCGGTCCAGGCGCCGGCGAGTTCGGCCGCGTCGTCGTGCCGCAGCAGTCGGGTGGCATACCCGATCTGCGCCGCGAGGACCGGGCCCGCCGGGGTGTCCTCGATATGCGCGTCGATCGTGACCGCCGCGGCGGCGGGCATATCCGGATCGAACGCGGCCCGCCGGTCGAACCGGTCACCGGTGGGTACCCACGCGACCCCGGACAGCGCCGCGAGATCGACTCCGGCCCGGCCGAGATAGTTGAACCCGATCTGCGGTTCCGGCGCCGCCGCGAGCCGCGGACCGGCCACCGGGTCGAGATATCGCAGCAGACCGTATCCGATGCCCTTGTCGGGTATCGCGCGCAACTGGTCCTTCACCGATTTCACCGCCGCCGGCACATCGGCGTCACCGATACCGGTCAGGTCCAGCGCCACGGGGTAGGCGCTGGTGAACCAGCCCACGGTGCGGGCGAGATCGGCGCCCGCGGCGATCTGCTCTTCGCGCCCGTGCCCTTCGAGCAGCACCGTACAACCCGCGTGCGTGCCGCCGCGGCGGCGCCGCCACCGGGTCACCGCCATGGCCAGCGCGGCCAGCAACGCGTCGTCGGTACTGCCGCGCACGGCCGCCGGCACCTCGTCCAGGAGCGCCGTGGTGACCTCCGGCGGCAGGGAGACCGGTATGTAGCGCACCGTCGCCTGGGTGTCGACGGCCGGATCCAGTGCGGCCGTGCCGAGCGGCGGATCCTCGGCGGTACCCATCCGGTGCCACAGTTCGAGTTCGCCGCCGCGGCGCGCGGCCGCGTCGGGCAGGGCGTGTGCCCAGCGGCGCATGGAGGTTCCCGGCACCGGCAGTTCGACGGCTCGGCCGTCCCGGAGCTGCTGCCAGGCGGTGGCGAAATCGGGCAGCAGAATCCGCCACGACACACCGTCCACCGCAAGGTGGTGGATCACCACCAGCGCCCGGCCTTCGGCGTCCACGCCGGGCTCCGGCAGCAGGCAGACGACCTGCAGCATCCGCCCTCGCGACGGATCCAGCAGTTCGGTGGCCGCGTAGGCCGCCGCCTCCGCGACGGCGGCGAAACCCTCGGTCCCCGGGGCCCGGTCCGCGCCGAATCGCTGGACGAGTACCGCGTCGCGGGCGTCGACCGCACCGGCGGGCAGCACCTCCAGCTGCCCGTCCCGCAGCCGGGACCGCAACATATCGTGCCGGTCGAGCAGTGCCCGGACCGTGGCCGCGACCTCCTCGGCGCGCGCGTCGGCCGGCAGCCGCACCAGCGTGGACTGGGCGAACCGCCGTGCACCGCCCAGCCGTTCGATGAACCACGACACGATGGGCGTCGGTGCTATCGCGCCGACCCCGCCGCCGGGCAGTTCGTCCAGCGCCACCCGGCCGGCCGATTCGGCGACCCGCGCGAGTTCGCGCACGGTCTTGCGTTCGAAGATATCGCGGGCCCGGACCAGCACGCCCGCCGATTTCAGGCGCGACGCCAGCTGGATTGACATGATCGAATCACCACCGAGCGCGAAGAACGACGTGGTGGCGCCCACGACATCGACGCCGAGCACATCGGCGAAGGCGGCGGCGATGGTGGTCTCCAGCGCCCCGGCGGGCGCCACGATATCGCCGGCGGCGGTATCGAAGACCGGGTCCGGCAGCGCTTTCCGGTCCACCTTGCCGGTGGACGACAACGGCATCCGGTCCAGCACCGTGATCGCGGCCGGAATCATATGGGCGGGCAGAACTCCCGCGAGACGCCCCGGTACCGCGTCCACGTCGACCACCCCGCCCCCGTCGGCGACGAGATAGGCGGCCAGCAGCGGTTGTCCACCGGGCCCCGGGCGGGCGACGGTGACCGCGGCCGCCACCTCCGCCAGCGCGACCAGCGCGGCATCGATCTCGCCGAGTTCGATGCGCTGGCCGCGGATCTTGACCTGGAAATCGACGCGGCCGATGTACTCCAGCGTGCGCCGGCCGGTCCAGCGGACGATATCGCCGGTGCGATACATCCGCGATCCGGGTTCGCCGTAGGGATCGGCGACGAAGGCGGCGGCGGTGGGGCCCGGGCGGTTGAGATATCCCCGGGCCAGTGCGTCACCGGAGAGGTACAGCTCCCCCGGCACGCCCGGGGGCACCGGGCGCAGCCGCGCGTCCAGTACCACGGCCCGCGCGCCCCGGATGGGCCCGCCGATATCGATATCGTCGCCCGGCCGGACCGGCTCGCTCATGGTGATCACGATGGTGGTCTCGGTGGGACCGTAGATATTGTGCAACTGCCGGTCCGGCGCCCAGGTCGCCACCAGTTCCGGCGGCATCCGCTCACCGCCGATCGCCAGCACCCGCACCGATCGGATCTCGGCGGGCGACAGCGTGGCCAGCACGCTGGGCGTGAGGAACGCGTGTGTGACCTCGTGCGCCCGCATCAGCCTGGCCAGTTCGGCGCCGGCGTAGACATCCGGTGGCGATACCACCAGCGCCGCCCCGGCGGCACAGGCCATCAGCGCCTCGAGCAGCACCGCGTCGAACGCGGGCGCGGCCACATGCAGGACCCGGGCCGACGCGTCGACCCCGTAGCGGTCCCGCTGCGCCGCCGCGAAACTCGCCAGACCCGCGTGGGTGACCACCACGCCCTTCGGTGTCCCGGTGGATCCGGATGTGTAGATCACATAGGCCGCGTCCCCGATCCGGGTACCGGGTTCCGGGGCCGCGATACCGCGATCGGCGTCCGTCTCGACCGCCGCGGCGGTCCGCGGATCGTCGAGTACCGACCACCGCACGTCATCGGGCAGCGTCGGCCGGGCCTCGGCCACGGTGACCCCCAGGACGACACCGGCATCGCGGATCATATGCGTGATCCGCTCCGGCGGGTATCGCAGATCCACCGGAACGAAGGTGGCACCGGTCTTCGCGATCGCCCACATGGCGATCTGGTAGCCGATCGAACGGGGCATCGCGAGCGCCGCGAACACGCCCGGACCGGCGCCGCGCGCGGCCAGGTGGGCCGCCAGTGCGTCCGAACGCCGTCCGAGTTCGGCGTAGGTGAGCGTCCCGCTCTCCCCCACCACCGCGATCGCGGCCGGATACGCCGAGACCGCGTCCGCCAGCAGCGCGGGCAGCAGACGGGGCCGCTCGGCGGGACCGCCGCCGGCCGGGACGAGCGCCCGGGTCTCCGCGCCGCCCAGCAGATCGATATCGCCCACCGCGACCGCCGGATCGCCGGCCACGGCCTCCAGAATGCGGACGAACCGGTCGGCGAACGATTCCGCGGTGGCGGCCCGGAACAGATCGGTGGCGTAGACGATCTCACCGGAGATCCCGGCCGGGCGGTCGTGGTCGAACCTTTCGCCGAGCACCACGGTCAGGTCGGTTTTGGCCTGCGCCAGACCCGGGTCGAGCAATTCCACACCGAGACCGGGCAGTTCGAACCGCGCGCCACCCATATCCTGCAAGCCGAACATCACCTGGAACAGCGGGGTGTACGCCGTCGACCGCGGACGTTCGAGCAGATCCACCAGCCGTTCGTAGGGCAGTTCGGCGTGCGCGAGCGCCTCGACGTCGGTCTCGCGCACCTCGGCCAGCAGTTCGCGGAACGACCGGGTCGCCCGGACCGGCGTCCGCAGTACCACGGTGTTGACGAACATGCCTACGAGATCGTCGAGTGCCCGCTGCCCGCGGCCGGCGACCGGTGTGCCGATGCAGATGTCACCGGTCTGCGCGGTCCGGGCGAGCAGTACGGCCAGCGCCGTGTGCAGGACGACGAACAGTGTCACCCCTTCGCGCCGGGACAGCCGCAGGATCTCGTCGTGCAACCGGGCCGGGATATCGAAACGCACCGCGGCACCCGCGGTGGAAACGACGGCGGGCCGGGGCCGGTCGGTGGGCAGTTCGAGCAGTTCCGGAGCGTCGCCGAGAGTCGCCGTCCAGTAGTCGATCTGGCGGGCGACCAGCGAGTCCGGATCGTCCTCGGCACCCAGGAGGTCCCGCTGCCACAGGGCGTAGTCGGCGTACTGCACCGGCAGCGGCGCCCAACCGGGGGCGTGGCCGCGGGCCCGGGCCTCGTAGGCGGTGAACACATCGCGCGCCAGCGCCGCCATCGACGCACCATCGGCGGCGATGTGATGGGCGACGAGGACGAGCACATGCTCCTCGGGCCCGCTCCGGAACAGCCGGGTGCGCAGTGGTACCGCACGCGCCACATCGAAACCGGCGCCGGTGGCCTGCCGGATCCGCTCGGCCGGATCGGCGTCACCCGGCATCGGCTCCGGATCCGGAACCAGGCCGTCACAGACCTCGTCGGTGGGCCGGATCACCTGGCAGGGTTCCCCGTCGACCGGGGGATACATCGTGCGCAACGGTTCGTGCCGGTCCAGGACATCGCGGAAGGCCGCGCGCAGAGCCGCGAGATCCAGCGGGCCGGTCAGCGCGGCCGCGAAACCGATGTTGTACGCCGCCGAGGCGGTGTCGAACTGATTGAGGAACCACATGCGGCGCTGCGCGGCCGCCGGGGGGATCACCTCCGGGCGCGGGCGGGGTTCGAGCGGAGCCGCGCCGGACGGCGCTCGGACGGCCAAGCGGGCGGCCAGGCCCGCGATCGTCGGCTCGTCGAAGATATCGCGGATCCCGATATCGATTCCGAGGGCCGCCCCGCCCCGCGCGGCGATCTGGCCGGCCGACAGCGAATTCACACCGGCCTCGAACAGGTTGGCCGTCACACTCACCCGGGTGGCGCCGGCGATCTCGGCGACGACCCGGGCGAGCGTCTCCTCCCGGTCGTCGCGGGGCGCGACGTATTCCGCCACCGCATCGTCGGCGACCGGACTCGGCAGGGCGGACCGATCCACCTTCCCGTTCGCGGTCAGGGGAATCGCGTCGAGGATCTGCACGCTGCCGGGCACCAGATAGGACGGCAGCGACCGGGCCACGCGATCCCGCAGGATACGGCCGTCGGCACCGGAATCCGGCACCACGGTCACATAGCCGGTGATCCGGTCCGGGGTCGCGAGAACCACGGCCCGGACGACCTCCGGTTGCGCGTACAGCGCCGCCTCGATGTCACCGGGTTCGACCCGCTGCCCGCGAACCTTCACCTGGAAATCGGCACGGCCCCGGTATTCCAGTTCGCCGTCCGCGCTCCAGCGGACCAGATCGCCGGTGCGGTAGAGCCGCTCGCCCGGCCGGCCGTACGGATGGGCCACGAACGCGACCCCGGTCCGGCCCGGGCTGCCGTAGTAACCGCGCGCGAGCTGGGTGCCGGATACATAGAGTTCGCCGGTGATACCCCGTGGTACCGGCCGCAGCCGCGAATCCAGCACATAGACCCGCATATCGGAGACCGGCGCCCCGATCGGCACCGCCGCCCGCGCGCTCGGACCGGTCCGGCAGCGCCGCGATGTCACGACCTCGGCTTCCGCGGGTCCGTACCAGTTCACCAGTTCGGCGCCGGTGAAGACACCGGCCGCGTTGTCGACGGTGCCCTGTGCCAGTGCCTCGCCGGCGGCGAAGACCCGGCGCACCGAGGGCAACGGCGTCTCGGTGAGTTCCAGCAGCACATCGAGCATGGACGGGACGAAGTGCGTGGTGGTGATGCCGTGCTCGGCGATCACGGTCGCGAGATAGCGCGGGTCGCGGTGCCCGCCGGGTTCGGCGATCACGATCCGCGCTCCGGTGCGCAGCGGCCAGAACAGTTCCCACACCGCGATATCGAACGTGACCGGCGTCTTGTACAGCACGGCGTCGGACTCGTCGTGCGGCCACTGCCGCTGCGCCCACGCCAGCTGCCCGTTGGTGGCGGCATGGGTGAGGGCCACGCCCTTGGGTGTACCGGTGGAACCGGAGGTGAACAGGATGTAGGCGATATCGGCGGACCGCAGCGGCGCGCGCCGCTCGGCATCGGTGACCGGGGCCCCGGACAGTGTGTTCGTATCGAGGCGATCCATCCGCACCGTCTCGTACCCGGCCGGCAGTTCCGGGCCCGCGCCCGGCCCGGTGAGCACCAGCAGAGGCCGGGCCGCGGTGAGCACCGCGGCAATCCGGGCCGCCGGATACTCCGGGTCGATCGGCAGGAACGCCGCACCGGCCTTCAGCACCGCGTACAACGCGGTGACCTGGTCGATCGACCGCGCGACCGCCACTCCCACCACGGTTTCCGGACCCGCCCCGCGGCCGATCAGCACACGTGCGACCCGGTTGATCCGCGCGTCGAACTCGCCGTAGGTCAGCACGGTGCCGTCGGGACCGCACAGCGCGGGCACCTCCGGGGTGCGGGCGACCTGAGCGTCGAAGGCGTCCACCAGGGTGTGCCCGGTGGCGGCGGGGCCTTCGGTGTCGTTCCACGTTTCCAGGATCAGCCGCCGTTCGGCCGCGTCCAGCAGGTCGATCTCCCCGACGCGCGTCCCGGTATCACCGGCCACCGCGTCGAGTACCCGGATGAACCGGTCGGTGAATCGGCGTACGGTCTGCTCGTCGTACAGATCGGTGGCGTAGGTGAGGCGCAGCGACATACCGGCCGGTTCGTGCCGGGGCCCGTGTTCCTCGGCCACGGTGATCAGCATGTCGTAGATCGCCGCACTGTCGCCGGGGTCGATGTTCTCGACCGTGAGTCCCGGCAGTTCCACTCGGCCCCGGGCCATGTTCTGGTAGGCGAGCAGCACCTGGAACAGCGGCGTATGCGCGGTCGACCGGGCGGGGCGCAGTACCTCTACCAGTTGCTCGAACGGAACGGTGGCGTGATCGAACGCCTCGATATCGGCGCGGCGCACCTGGTCGAGTACCGACCCCACCGTCTGCCCGGCGGTCACCCGGGTCCGCAGCACCAGGGTGTTGACGAACATACCGATCAGGGTGTCCAGGCTTCGATGGCCACGACCGGCGTGTGGCACACCGATAGCGATATCGTCGCTGCCCGACAGCGCCGACAGCAGGACCGCCAGCGCGGTGTGCACCACCATGAACGGCGTGGCGCCGGCCCGCCGGGCCGCGATCTCCACCCGTGCCTGCAGTTCCGCCGGAATCGACACGTGCACGACGGCGCCGCGCTGGGTGCGTTCGACCGGCCGCGGCCGGTCCGCGGGCAGTTCCAGGACCTCCGGCAATCCCGCCAGTTGTTGCCGCCAGTAGGCGATATCGCGGGCCGCCCGGGACCCGGAATCCTCCGGCGAGCCGAGCACCTCGCGCTGCCACAGGGCGTAGTCGGCGAATTGGAGTGGCAACGGCGCCCAGTCCGGCGGGAGCCCGGCGGCGCGGGCGCGGTATGCGGTGACCAGGTCGGCGGCCAGCGGCCCCATCGAATACCCGTCACAGCTGATGTGGTGCGCGGCGAGGGCGATCACCCAGGCGGTATCGGCGAGCTGATACACCGCGGCCCGGACCGGTACCGCCTTGGTGACATCGAAACCGGTGGCCGAGATATCGGCCAGCCGGCGGGCGAGATCGCGTTCGCCGAGAGGTTCGGGGGTGAGATCCCAGTGGGCGAGGACCTCCCCGGCCGCCAGCACCACCTGGCTCGGTACACCGTCGACGGCCGGGTAGACCGTGCGCAGGCTTTCGTGCCGTTCGACGAGATCGGTGACCGCCGCCGTCAGCGCATCCAGATCGAGTTCGCCGTCGAGCCGCAGGGCCAGCGGCACCACATAGGCGGCCGAATCGGGTTCGAACTGGTCGAGGAACCACATCCGGGTCTGCGCCGGTGACAGCGGGATCCGGTCCGGCCGGGGCCGGGCCACCGGCGCCGGGACACCGGATTCCGAACGCAGCCGGGTGATCCGTTCGGCGAGGTCGGCGACGGTGGCGGCCTCGAAGATCACCGGCACCGGAATCGTCACCTCGAGGATCTCCCCGACCCGGCTCAGCGCGCGGGTCGCCAGCAGCGAGTTTCCGCCCAGGTCGAAGAAATCGGCTTCGGCGCCGATATCCGGCACCCCCAGCAATTCGGCGAAGACTCCCGCGACGGTCTGTTCCACCAGCCCGCGCGGGGCGCGGGATTCGGCCGGCCGCGGCCGCGGCGCGGGCAGTGCCCGGTAGTCGACTTTTCCGTTGGCCGTCAGGGGGATGGCATCGACCGTCTGCACCGAGGAGGGCACCATATATCCCGGCAGCCGCCCCTGCAGGAAGGCGCGCAACTCGGCGCCGTCCACCGGCGACCCGGCGACCACATGGGCGATCAGGCTCTGCTCGCCGTGGTCGGTGCGTACCTGCGCGACGGCCGCCACCACGCTGTCGTGGGCACGCAGCGCCGCCTCGATCTCACCGGGTTCGATGCGCAGGCCGCGCAATTTGACCTGGGTGTCGCTGCGGCCGATATACCGCAGGTCGCCGGAGGCGTCCCGGCGCACCAGGTCACCGGTGCGGTACAGGCGCTCCCCCGGCGCGCCGAACGGGTCGGCGACGAAGGCCGCGCAGGTGAGCGCCCGCCGCTCGAGATAGCCGCGGGCCAGCTGGACACCGCCCAGGTAGAGTTCGCCGATCACGCCGGGGACCACGGGACGCAGGCGCGAATCCAGCACCCGCACCGTGACACCGGCCTCGGGGACGCCGATCGCCACGATGGGCCCGTCGAGTACGCCGACCCGGTGCGCCGTCACGCTCACCGCCGCTTCGGTGGGACCGTAGAGGTTGTCGATCCGGGCATCGGTGAGATCCCGGAAACGGCGCACGGTCTCGGCGGGCAGCGCCTCACCGATGCACAGCACCCGCCGCAGGGTGGGGTAGGTGTACCGGGCCGCCGGTTCGAGAAACGCCGCCAGCAGCGACGGTACGAAATCCACGGTGGTCACGCCGTACTCGGCCAGCAGCCGTGCCACCTGCGCGGGGTCGCGGTGGGCGTCCGGGCCGGCCACCACCAGGGACGCGCCGCAGGTCGGCGCCGAGAACAACTCCCATACCGACAGATCGAAGGTCACCGGAGTGCGCAGCAGCATCACATCGCCGCCACCGAGGTCGTAGTGTCCACGCATCCACCGCAACTGGTTGGCCACCGCGCGATGCGGTACCGCCACGCCCTTGGGCTCGCCGGTGGAGCCGGACGTGTAGATCACATAGGCCAGATCCGCGGGGACCAGCGGGCGGATCCGGTCGGCGTCGGTGACCGGATCCGGAGAGGCGGGTTCGGCGGCGAGGTCCGCGAACGGCCAGACGACGGTACCGGCGGGCAGTTCCGCGCCGTCGCCGGGCCGGGTGAGAACGGCGGCCGGCCGGGCGGTCGCCAGGACGGCATCCGTCCGCGCGGCCGGCTGTTCCGGATCCAGTGGCAGATAGGCGGCGCCGGCCGCGTGCACGGCGTACAGCGCCGTCAGCAGATCGGTACCGCGGCGCATCGCGATCCCGACCACCGCGCCCGGACCGATCCCCCGCCCGATCAGGGTGCGGGCCAGCGCGTTCACCCGCCCGGCGAAGGTCGCGTAGTCGATACGGGTACCGCTGTCCGCGTCGATCAGCGCGATATTGCCCGGTGTGCGCGCGGCCTGTTCGGCGAACAAGGCGGCGACCGTGGTGTCCGCGCCCGCGGCCACCGCCCCGGTCGCGAGCGCGTGGGACCGCTGCCTCTCCTGCGCGGTCAGCAGATCGATATCGCCCACCGCGGCCCGGGGGTCGGCCAGGACCGCGCGTAACAGCAGGAGATAGCGGTCGAAGATCGCGGCCACCGTGGATTCGTCGAACAGATCGGTCGCGTACCCGAATTCCACGCCGAGACCGCCGGGTTCGCCGGCCGGGCGCAGATCGTCCACGAGTTGCAGGTGCAGGTCGTATTTGGCCACGCTCGGATCGGCCATCCGCGCCTCGACCGCGAGCCCCTCGAATTCCACGGTGGGAATTTCGATGTTCTGGAACGAGAATCCCACCTGGGTCAGCGGGGCGTGTGCGGTGGAACGCCGCGGGTTCAGCACCTCGACCAGGCGCTCGAACGGAATATCGGCGTTCTCGAAGGCGCCCAGGTCCGCAGTGCGCACCCGGTCCAGGATCGCCAGGAACGACGAGCCGGATCCGACCCGGGTGCGCAGCACCAGGGTATTGACGAACATACCGACCAGACCGTCGAGCCCGGGTTCGCCGCGACCCGCGATCGGGGTGCCGACCGCGATATCGTCGCTACCGGACAACCGGGCGAGCAGCGCCGCGTAGGCGGCGTGCAGCACCATGAACACGGTCATATCGTGTTCGGCCGCCAGCGCGATCACCGCCCGGTGGATATCGGCGGGCAGTGTCGCCGAGATGGTCGCGCCCCGGAAGGACTGGGCCGCGGGCCGGGGCCGGTCGGTGGGCAGGTCCAGGACCTCGGGCAGATCGGCGAGCGCCGCCCGCCAGTATCCGGTCTGCGCGGCGGCGGGGCTGTGCGGATCGTCCTCGGCGCCGAGCAGTTCCCGCTGCCACATCGTGTAATCGGCGTACTGCACCGGCAGCGGCGACCATTCCGGCGCCGTCCCGCGTACGCGGGCCCGGTACGCCGCCATGAGGTCGGCGGCCAAGGGAGCCAGCGACGACCCGTCGAAGGCGATATGGTGCACGACCAGCACCAGGATGTGCGTATCCGCAGCGGTGCGCAGCAGGGTGATTCGCACCGGGATCTCCCGGGTGACGTCGAAACCCGCCGATACCTCCGCTGCCAGGCGCGCCTCGGCGCGCTCCGCGGCGATATCCTCCGGTTCGGGGGCGGCGATCGCCTCCGGTGCCGCGGCGATCACCTGGTGCGGTCCGGTATCGCTGTCCGGATAGCGGGTCCGCAGCGTTTCGTGGCGGTCGAGCACATCGGCGAGCGTGGCGTGCATGGCCGCGACATCGAGCGCACCGCCGAGCCGCAACACCACCGCGATGTTGTAGAGCGGTGAGGTGGTATCCATCTGGTTGAGGAACCACATCCGCGCCTGGGCCGGCGAGAGCGGTATCCGGCCGGTCCGCGGCCGCGGACCCAACGGCACCCGGCCGGTGGCCGTACCCTTGCGGATACTTTCGGCCAGGGCGGCGGGTGTCGGTGCGTCGAACAGCGTCCGCAAGGCGAGACCGACGCCGGTCACTGCGCCCAGCCGGGACACGACCCGGGTGGCCGACAGCGAGTTCCCGCCGAGTTCGAAGAAACTGTCGAAGGCGCCGACCCGGTCGAGGCCGAGTACCTCCGCGTACACCCCCGCCACCGTGGCCTCCGCCGCGTCGCGGGCGGGCACGAATTCCGTGGTGGTGGCACCGAATTCGGGTTCGGGCAACGCGGCCCGATCGATCTTCCCGACCGGTGACAGCGGCAGCGCGACGAGTACCACCACCGCACCGGGCACCATATGCGAGGGCAGCCGCTGCGCGGCGTATCCGAGCAGCTCGGCGGTATCGACCGTGGTGTGCGGCACCACATAGGTGGCCAGCCGGGTATCCCCGCCGGTGCCCACGCCCACCGTCACCGCGACCTTCACCGCCGGATGCGCGGCGAGGACGGCGTCGATCTCGCCGAGTTCGATCCGCTGCCCGCGGATCTTCACCTGGAAATCGGTGCGGCCCGCGTATTCGATGGTGCCGTCCGCCGTCCAGCGGGCCAGATCTCCGGTGCGGTACATCCGGGCGCCGGGACGTCCGCGGGCGCCCGCGACGAACGCGGCGGCGGTCGCCGCCGGCCGTCCGAGATAGCCCCGGGCCAGCTGGACCCCCGAAATGTAGAGCTGCCCGGTCACCCCCACCGGAACCGGTTGCAGATTCGAATCCAGGATCATCGCCTCCACACCGCGGAGGGGACCACCGAGGGTCACTCGCTCCCCGGCCGTCAGCGGATCGCTGATGGCGACCATGATCGTGGTCTCGGTCGGGCCGTAACCGTTGAACAGTTCCCGTCCCGGGGCCCAGACCGCGACCGTCTCCGGCGGTACCGCCTCACCGCCGGCCACCAGCACCCGCAGCGTGCCGAGCCCCTCGGGCGACATCGTGGCCAGCACGCTCGGCGTGATGAAGGCGTGGCTCACGCGGTGGGCGCCGATCAATTCCGCCAGTTCGGGCCCGGCGTACACCTCCGGCGGGCACACCACCAGTGCCGCGCCGTTCGCGTGCGCCATCAGCACTTCCAGCATCACCGCGTCGAAACCCGGTGCCGCCAGCTGCAATACCCGGGCGCGGGCGTCCACCCGGTAGCGGTCGCGTTGTTCGGCGGCGAAATTCGCGAGCCCCTCGTGGGTTACCGCCACTCCCTTGGGAATTCCGGTGGACCCCGAGGTGTAGAGCACGTACGCGGTATCGGCGGTCCGGCAGGGCCGGATCCGGTCGGCGTCGGTCACCGGCGGCGCCGGTTCCGCGGCCGCCGCGGCGGGCTCGGATTCGTCGAGCATGACCGCGGTCACGCTGCCGGGCAGCATATCCCGGGTGGCGGTGACGGCCAGGGCGACGTGGATTCCGGCGTCCGCGATCAGGAGCGCGATACGTTCGGCCGGGTTGCGGGGATCCACCGGCACGAACGCAGCGCCCGCGCGGGCCACCGCCCAGATCCCCACCACGAACTCCACCGACCGCGCGGCGGCGAGCCCGATATGGTCGCCGGGGCCGGCCCCGAGGGCGATGAGCCGGCGGGCGACCCGGTTCGACCAGGCGTCCAGGCCGGCATAGCTCAGTGTGCGGTCACCGCAGATCACGGCGACCGCGCCGGGATCGCGTACCGCCAGTACCTCGGCCAGTACCCGGGCCGGTTCGGCGGGCGCGCCCACCGCGGGCGCCGTGGCCGCCCGTTCTCCGGCGGACAGCACTTCCAGCCGGCCCACCCGATGCCCGGGATGCGTGACGATCGCCTCCAGCACGCGGACGAACCGCGCGCCGAACTCCTCGACGGTGGCCTGCTCGAACAGATCGGTGGCGTAATCGAATCGCACGGCCACCCCGCGCTCGTCCGCGCCGTCGCCGGCGGCGTTCTCCGCGACGGTGACGATGAGATCCACCTTCGCGGGCTGCGGCCCGGCGTCCATGACCTCCACGGTGAGGTCGGACAGTTCGAGACTCGGCCGGTCCATGTTCTCGAACGCGAGATATACCTGGCACAGCGGCGCGAAGTCCGCGGAATCGCGCGGGGCGATCGCCTCCACGACCCGCTCGTAGGGGAGATCACTGTTCGCGAAGGCATCGACGTCGGCGTCCTTGACCCGCGCCAGGAATTCGGTGAACGTCTCGTCCGGGCGGACCTCGGTGCGCAGCGGCACCGTATTGACGAACATCCCGACCAGCGGTTCCAGCGCCCGCTCGCCGCGTCCGGCGACCGGGGTGCCCACCGTGATATCCGTGGTCCCCGACAACCGCGCCAGCAGCACCGCGAGCGCGCCGTGCACGACCATGAACGTGGTCACCCCGGCCTCGCGGGCCAGACTCCGGACTCCGGCGAAGGTTTCGGCCGCCACCACGGTCTCGGTCCGGCCACCCCGCATCGAGCGGTGTACGGGACGGGCATGATCGGCGGGAAGTTCCAGCAGCGCGGGTTTACCGGCCAGCCGCCGGATCCAATAGTCCAGCTGGCGCGCGGCCACCGAATCCGGTGCGTCCTCGTCGCCCAGCAGTTCCCGGTGCCAAGCGCTGTAATCGGCGTACTGGACCGTCAGCGGTGACCAGTCGGGCGCCTTGCCGTGTGCGCGGGCCTCGTAGGCCTGCGCCACATCGGCGGCGAGCGGGCGCAGCGATGCGCCGTCGCAGCAGATGTGATGCAGGACCAGGACCAGCACATGGCTGCGGCGACCCGCGGCCAGCAGCGCGGCGTGGATCGGGGGCCGCGCACTCACATCCGGCCCGGTCGCGGTCAGTTCGCCGATCCGCCCGGCGATATCGTCGGCCGGCGCCGGTGTGAGTTCGAACCCGCCGACGACCTCCGCCGCGGGCACCACGACCTGCGTGCCCATCCCGTCGACGGCGGGATACACGGTGCGCAGGGTCTCGTGCCGGTCGATCACATCCGTGAGGGCCGCGCGCAGCGCCGCATGGTCGAGCCGGCCCGTCAGCCGGACCACCAGCGGGATGTTGTAGGCCGCCGAGTCCGGATCGGCCTGATTGATCAGCCACATGCGGTTCTGCGCCGGCGCCGGCGCGATCGGCTGTGACCGGGGCCGGGCGCGCAGCGGCGGCCGGGCCGGGCGGCCCGCGGCGCCCAGACGTGCGGCCAGCCCGGCGACGGTCGGGGTTCCGAACAGATCGCGGACCGATACCTCGCAGCCGGCCGTTTCCGCGATACGCACCGCGGCGCCGGTGGCGGTCAGCGAGTTCCCGCCGAGTTCGAAGAAACCGTCGAGCGCCCCCACCTGTTCGATCCCGAGCACCTCGGCGAAGACATCGGCGATCGTCTCCTCCAGGCCCGGTGCCGGTGCCCGGTACACCGCGGCCGAATCGAAGACCGGATCGGGCAGTGCCCGGTGGTCGACCTTGCCGTTCACCGTGAGGGGCAGCGCGTCCAGGACGACGACGGCGGCCGGGACCATGTATTCCGGCAGCCCCGCCGCCACGTGCGCACGCAGGACATCGGCCGCGCAGCCGGTCTCCGGGGCGGGCACCACATACGCGACCAGCGTCGCCGCCTCGGCATCCGGGTTGTGCACCACCACCGCCGCCGCCGCGACGGTGGGGTGGGTGAGCAGCGCGTTGCGTACTTCGTCGAGTTCGATGCGGAATCCGCGCAATTGCACCTGCAGGTCGGCACGGCCGCGATATTCGAGGCCACCCCGATGATCGCGGCGCGCGATATCACCGCTGCGGTACAGCCGGTCGCCGGGGGCGCCGAACGGATCGGCGACGAAACGGGACGCGCTCAACCCCGGGCGGGCCAGGTAGCCGCGCGCCAGCTGGGCGCCCGAGACATAGATCTCGCCCCACGCGCCGAGCGGCACCGGCCGCAGCCGGTCGTCGAGGAGATAGGTTCGCAGACCGGGCAGCGCCGGACCCATCGCGCTCGGCGCCCCGGGCACCGCACCGGCCGCGGTCAGGCCGAGATAGGTGACGAAAACGGTGGTCTCGGTGATTCCGTAGCTGTTGACCAGTACCGGCCGGTCGTCGGAGTGGCGCCGGTACCACGACTCCAGACCGGCCGGATCCAGACGTTCGCCCGACAGGATCACCAGCCGCAGCGCGAGCCCGCCCTCGGGTTCGCCGGCCCGCGCGTACCGCTCCCGGGCGGCGATGAACTGCTGGAACGCCGACGGTGTCTGGTTGAAGACCGTGATCCGCTCGCGGGCCACCAGCCGCACCACCTCATCGGGTGAGCGGGTGGTGGCGCCGTCCACGACGACCACCCGGCCGCCGCTGGTGAGGGCGCCGAATATCTCCCATACCGAGTAGTCGAACGCGAAGGAATGGAACAGCGTCCATACGTCGCCCGGCCCCACCCCCGCCGCGGCGCACGAATTCAGCAGATAGGTCGCGACCGCGCGGTGCGCGATCGCCACCCCCTTGGGCCGCCCGGTGGAACCGGAGGTGTAGATGACGTAGGCGATATTGCCGCCACGCAGTGGTGCGAGGCGTTCGGCGTCGGTGATCGGCCCCGCCGGGGTCGGTTCGGCGGCGAGGTCGTCGAACAGCACCGTGCGCGCGGAATCGCCCGGCAGCCGGTCCCGGCCGTCGTGATCGGTCAGCACGAGGACCGGATCGGCGTCCGCGCACACGTATTCGAGCCGCTCGGCCGGATGGGTGGTGTCCAGCGGCAGGTATCCGGCGCCGGATTTCAGCACGGCGACGGCGGCGACGATCAGGTTCGCGTCACGCGGCAGCGCGATGGCCACCAGTGTCTCCGGGCCCGCGCCCCGCGCGATCAGCGCCCGGGCCAGCCGATTCGACCGTGCCTCCAGCTCGCGGTAGGTCAGTGTGGCGGTTCCGGCGGTGACCGCGACGGCGGCCGGGTCGGAGGCCGCGCGCTCGGCCAGCAGGTCCACCAGGGTCGCCGTGGTGACCGCGCCGTCGCGCCCGGCGAGCTCGCCGACGATGCGGCGGCGTTCGGCGGGGTCCAGCAGCGGGATCTCGGCCACCGGCGTGTCCACCGGTGAATCGGTCACCCGTGCCAGGAAATCCAGGAACCGGTCGGCGTGCGAATCGAGTTCGTGCTGTTCGTAGAGGTGGGCGTTACCGTGCATTTCCAGCAGCAGCGGCGCGTCCGGGCCCGAGCGGTACAGGTTCAGCTGCAGATCGTCGAGCGGGCCGGAGGTCAGCGCGCGGTAGTGGCCGACCGCGGCACCGAGCCGGATCTCGGAGTCGAAGAACAGCACGTTGACCACCGGGCCGAACGAATTGGCGTCGGCGTCCAGCGCGCCGGAATCGCGGCGCAGATCCTCGAACCGGTACAGCTGGTGGCGGATCGCGGAGACGAGTTCGGTCGCCGAGGTGCGCACGAGTTCGGCCACCGTGGCCGTGGGATCGAGCGGGAACCGGATCGGCACCATATTGGCCAGCATGGCCAGCGCCTCCCGCAGCCGGCGGGTGACCCGCCCGCTCACCGGCATCGACAGCACCACATCATCGCTGCCGGTCATCCGGGCGAGGAAGGCCGCGAAGACCGCGATCACCACCTGTGCGGGCGAGGCGTGCAGTTCGGCGGCCAGCGCGTCGATCCGCTCGGCCAGCCGCGGCGGGAGCTGCCGGCCCGCGACCACATCGACCGGGCTCCACCGGGCGGTCCGGCCGGACAGGCCGACGGGGGCGGGCAGATCGGCCACCTTGCCCAGCCAGTAGGCACGGTCGGCCTCGTAGCGGGGGCCGGACCGGTAGGCCAGTTCCGCTTCGGCGACCGCCCGCAGATCGGCACCCGCCCACGGCACCGCGGGTCTGCTCTCGACGATGGCGTTGTAGTGCTCGGCGATCCGCAGGACGCCGTTGAACGCTCCGTATCCGTCGACGACCAGATGATGCGCTCGCGCGTACCACAGGTGCCGGTGCTCACCGATCCGGAAGAGCTGGGTGGCGGCGAGCCGGTCACGGCTCAGATCCCGCGCCTTGGTCTGGTAGTCACGCCGCATCCACTCCATGGCCGCCGCGAACGGATCGTCCTCGCCGGTGAGATCCAGCACCGACCGGGAATAGCCGATACTGCGATCGACGAACTGGTAAGGGCGGCCCTCGAATTCCACCACCCGCACCACCAGCGCCTCGGTCTCCTCACCGAAGTTGATCACCGCCTGGGTGAAGACGTCGACGTCCAGCGGGCCGTCGATCTCGATGTAGTGCGCGATATTGGCAGCGGGCCTGCCGGGGAGGTTATCGGCCAGCCACATGCCGTACTGGGCACGCGACAGAGGTATCAGATCCAGATCGTGATCGATGGTTCCGGCCGACTTCGGGTTCATTCCCAACCTCTCGCTCAGACTCGGCGGCACGAGAGCATGGCAGACCGTTCCCCCTGCACATGCCCGAATTTGCCTGTATGCATTGCGTTTACGTCGATATGGCCCACACACCCCAATCACGGGGCCACCCAAGAGCAAACAGCTATGACAGCCTGCGCGGCACAGTCTAGGCACACCGGTCCCGCGGCCCGCAAGACGAGTCGGCGTTTCGCGCCCGCCCGGGCGCGGCGTGGCCCGCGATCCGCCGGCTATCGGGTATCCGCGCTGCGCAGACGCTTTCGGGCGCGTGCGAGAATCGTCCGCGATGCTCACCTACCTGCAAGCCACCGTGATCGGCGCGGTCCAGGGCGTCACCGAACTGTTCCCGATTTCGAGCCTCGGCCATTCGGTGCTGCTGGCCGGATGGCTCGGCGACGACTGGGCCGCCCTGGTGCAGGCCGACGAGCACCACACGGATACGCCCTATCTCGCGTTCGTGGTCGCCCTCCATGTGGCGACGGCGGTCGCGCTGATCGGGCACTACCGCCGCGACTGGTGGGCGATCGCCACCGGATTCCTGGCGACCCTGCGCACCGGCCGGCTCGACACCGTCCCGCAGCGTCTGGGCGTGCTGCTGGTACTGGCCACCATCCCGGTGGCCGTGGCCGGTCCCCTGCTCGTGGATCCGCTGCACGCGCTGTTCGCGGCGCCCGTCTTCGCCGCGATCTTCCTGACCCTCAACGGTGTCGTGCTCCTGGTCGGTGAGGGCCTACGGCGCCGCAACGAGCCCA
>NZ_JBSFRU010000083.1:0-20092 GCF_053589395.1 Nocardia sp. NPDC003345 | reverse complement strand
TCATGCGCAGGAAAACGGTCCAGACGACCACGATGGCCACGACCGCCCCGGTGAAGGTGAGCAGGGTGCGCGCGGTGCCGCGCGCGAGACGATCGACGAGAAGCGTGTTCATACCCGGGCCTCCGATTCGGTTCCGGCGGCCCAGGGGGTGGCCAAACGCTCCACCGCCGCCACGAGCAGGAAGCAACCGCCCGCCAGCACGGTGCACACCAGGGTGATGCCCCAGGTGCGGACCACATCGCTGGACTGCTGCGCCACCACCAGGGCGGCCCCGAGTCCGCGTTCCTGACCCATGAATTCACCGATCACCGTGCCCAGCAGCGCGGCGGGGACCGCGATCTTCAGGGCGGTGAGGATATTCGGCAACGCGTAGAGCAACTGCACCTTGCGCAGCACGAGGTACCGGCCGCCGCCATAGGCGCGGACCAGATCCGCGCAGACGGGGTCGGCGTGGCCCAACCCGTTGAGCGTCCCGACCAGGGTGGTGAAGAACACCGAGACCGCGGCCATGATCGCCGAGGTCACCGGTCCGTTGAAACAGGCCGCGAGGATCGGCGCGATGGCGATCAGCGGAATACAGGCCGAGGCGATACCCATCTGCAATACCAGCTTCTCGACGGCCGGCACCGTGAGCACCAGGGCCGCGCAGCCGATCGCGGCCAGATTGCCCCAGAGGAAACCGGACGCCGCCGAGGCCAGCGTGACGGGCAGATGCAGGTTGTAGAAGTCGAATCCGTCGGCGGCCAGGCCCCCGAGAATCTCGGTCGGCGGCGCGATGGCCGGGCCGAGGATTCCGGTGGCACCGGCGAACTGCCAGACGGCGAGCACGATCGATGTCCCGGCGACCGCCAGGTATCTCCGATTGGTCACGACCGCGCTCCGGCGGGGACCGGCCCGGCGCCGTCCGGCGCGCCGAAGAGGACACCGGAGAGCAGATCGACGTATTCGTGGAAGGCGCTGGTCCGCATCATCTCCGGAGTTCGGGGGCGGGGGAGGTCGATCTCGACCACCTTCTGCACCCGCCCCGGCCGGGGACTCATCACCACCACCGTGTCCGACAGGAACACCGCTTCGGAGATCCCGTGGGTCACCATCAGGGTCGTCGCGGGACGTTCGGTCCAGATCCGCAGCAGTTCGACGTTGAGGTTCTGGCGGGTCATATCGTCGAGCGCGCCGAAGGGTTCGTCCAGCAGCAGCACCCGCGGTTCCACCACCAGGGCGCGGGCGATCGCCACCCGCTGCCGCATACCGCCGGACAGCTGGGCCGGGCGGGCGTTCTCGAAACCGGTGAGGCCCACCAGGTCGATGAGGGCGTCGATGGCGTCGTCGCCGGCCTTCTTCCGGGAGACCTCCAGTGGCAGCCGGATATTGGTGCGCACCGATCGCCACGGCAGCAGCGCCGCGTCCTGGAACGCGATACCGAGGTGGTCGTGGCGGCGCATATCGCGCGGGGTCTCGCCGTGGACCAGGGCGGTTCCGGAGGTCTGCGGTTCCAGCCCGGCGAGAATGCGCAGTACCGTGCTCTTTCCGCATCCCGAGGGGCCGAGCAGGGTGACGAACTCTCCTTCGCCGGATTGGATGTCCACCCCGTCGAGTGCGGTCACCTCTTTGCGGCCCGCCTTGAATGTCTTGGTCAGACCGCCGATATGGATGCCGGGTGCGGTAGGCGAGACCATAGGTTCTCCTCGATCGAAGCACTCCGTCTTGTATCCGAGTTTGGATCCAAGCTCGGATACGAAATTACGGAGGCTACGTTTCGTCGCCGTGAATCGACGGCACGACCGCATTACATTCCGCTCACCGCCGCAACCGAAATCCGCCGCCGGAGACCGGTCTCCGGCGGCCGGTGTGAGCTTTCGGTCCAGGCTTGGATTCGAGAATGTGGATGATCACCCGACGCACGCAGTTATCGGTTCGTGGCGGCGATGATGGAGTCCAAGACGTGCTGTGCGCTTGTGAGCTCATCGATGGCGGCGGAGATCCTGTTCCGTTCTTCGTGCAGGTCGGCGAGCAGGTCCGGGCAGGCTGCAGCTAGTCCGTCCTCGGTGTCGACGGTGCAGGGTAGGACATGAGCGATCATGGCAGTGTTCAGGCCCGCGGCCAGCAAGGTGCGGATGCGGTAAACCCGGTTGATATCGCTGGCACGGTAGCTTCGGTAACCGCTCGGCTCGCGCCGGGGGGCCAAAAGGCCCTGTTCTTCGTAGTACCGCAGCAGTCGCTGGCTGACGCTCGTTCGTTCTGACAGTTCACCGATGCGCATCGCGATTTCCCGGCTTGACTCTGACATCAATGTGAAGGTTTACCGTAGCCGCATCCCCAGCCCTTCCGCAATCTCTCGGGAGGGCAACCGACGCGGATAGGAGACAATAATGCGTACACCTGTGGAGGAATCCGTAATCGTGCTGGGACGTGGCGTCCGAGCGGCCGCCCTGGCCGAGGCCCTGGCGATAAACAACGCGGTCACAGTCTGGGATGAGCACGACGAAAACCATTCACGCCCGATTCTGCGGGGGGATTCACTACCGGCCGCTCTGGACGGCGCAGCCCTCGTCATCATTTGTGTCGAGGACTACGACGCTGCAGCTCGGGCCTTTCAGCGGTACGAGGAGCACATCGGGTCCCGCGACTTGGTCAATCTGACCTCGGGCACCAGCATGCAAGCCCAGCAGCTGGCTTCCTGGGTGGGCGACCGTGGCGGCCGGTATCTCGATGGTGCGCTGATGGCACATCCCGAACATGTAGGCAACCCCGAGACAGTGGTGGTGTACAGCGGTTCCGAAGAATTGTTCGTGCGTCATGAACCACTGCTGGGCCAGCTGGGTGGCACCACCTTTCTGGGACCGAACCCCGGCACCGCGGCACTCTACGACATTGCGATGCTGAATTTCGCCTGGGCGACGCTCATCGGATACCTGTACAGCGCAGCATTGCTGCGCACGGCCGAAATCGGCGCAACAAAAACGGCGCCGCTGTTGAATCACTGGCTGTCGACCACCGTCGTTTCGGTTATCGCCGACTACGCCCAGCAGATCGATGACGGTCGATACCCCGGCGACGAGGAATGGCTCGAACTCGACGCGCCCCTCATGGACCACCTCATCCAAGCCGCCGACGAGCGCGGGATCAAACCTGAACTGCCACATCTCATCAGATCGCTCACCCTGAGAGGCATCGAAGCCGGCCACGGCAGCGACAGCTTCGCAAGCCTGATAGAAATCATCGCACCTGGATCACACGCAGAGCAGTAGTCGAATAGGCGTGCGACATGGGACAGTGGGGCGTCTGTCAGGACGCCCCGGTACCCGTCTCTGCCATCTACCCGGGTGGCGCCGGGTGCTGTTGCGCCTCCTGGCGGGCGATACGGTCCTCGTGAATCCGGACCAGTTCGCGGAACCCGATCCGGTCCCAGCCCGGTTTCGGCTGGATACCCCACTCGTCCTGTGCCGTCTTCTGCCCCGCTGCCTCCGGCGGACCACCGAACGGCGGGCCGGAGAGGGGGTAGGGGTGCTCGCATTCGACCGTGTCGTCGGAGTAGCGCACCTTCATCAGTTCGCTGCAGATCTCGGTGAACGACAGCGTCGGCCAGCCGTACCACAGCGCCAGCGCCGGGACCGTGAACGCGCCCTCGATCACCAGCGCGAACAGGCAGACGAAGATTCCGCGCCGCAGCCAGCGGTGCATCCGGGCGTACGGTGCGGTGGTGCCCAGCGGCAGTTCTTCTGTGCCGCTCTCGCCGGCGGCGGATTTCTTCTCTGTGCTCATGGGAATGTCCTTCGAGCGGTTTGCCGGTCAGTCGGAGAAGATCTCGCGATTGACGGTGTGCAGATAGGGAATCGCCAGGAACGGCGTGATGTAGAAGATGTCGTAGAGCCACCAGCCGATCACCGGTAGCACCACCCCGTCGTAGCGCACATCGGCGTACATGGTCATGTTGAACGTGTAGCCGATCCAGATCACCAGGCCGAACCAGCAGGTGACGATCATCCACTGATGACCCCACCGCTTCATCTGCAGGAACGCGATGGCGGCCGCGATCCGCATCGGGAAGACGGTGAGCATCAGGGCGACTTCCCAGCCCTTCTCACCGGGGGCGCCGGCGCCGCCGATCCACAGTTCGTTGTAGTGCCAGAAATAGCCCGCGTCGAAGAAATTGCCCCACGCGGTGAGGATCACGCGGTTGATCAGGGTGTGGTTGGCGATGAGGTCCAGGGCCCAGCCGAGACTGTTGAGCGCGGCGTCCAGGATCACCAGATAGCCGATCAGCGTGACGATGATGGGCCGCACCGAGAGTCCGGACTGCTGGGCACGGCGCTGCAGCCACACTCCGCGCAGGAAGATCGGCAGGCCGACGATTCCGAGCACGAGGGTGCCCATCAGCAGCGTTCCGGCAGTGAGCCACCAGTCGGCCTCGCGCTGGGCGCGGCGTGATTCGTCGTGGTGTTCGTCGTAGGCGTCCTTCGGCGCGGTCGTCGCGGCGCCGCGCCAGGGGAGGGGGAATGTCGAGAGTTTCACGAGCGCTCCTACCAGTCCCGGACCGAATACATATGCAACTGGATGAGAAACATCGCCAGTAGGAATCCGTAGGCGAAGATCTGGACGGCGATCAGCGCGCGGCGGCGCCTGCGATCCTGTTCGTTCACGGTCGGTGGCCTCCTTCTAGACCGACTGCGCGGCCGGGGTTTCCGCGGTGGCCAGGGCGGCCGCCGCGATCTCGCGCAGACCTTCGTTGATCGCGCCGCTGCTGCTCAGCGGTGCGAGTACACAGGCTTCGGCGGCCTCCCATTCACCGGCTCCGGCGGCGATGAGATGCGCTGTGGTCACCAGGACGCGGGTGGACGGCGGCTCGAAATGGAAGACCTCGTCGGCCTCGCGGATGGTGCGCGCGCACCGGACCAGCCGGGCGGCGATATCCGGGGCGACACCGGTTTCCGCGACGATCACCTCGGCCTCGCGCCCCGCGTCGAGATAGTTCATGGCCAGCGTGACGAAACGCTGCCGGAAGGAGGGTTTGAGTTCCTTGAGCGAGCTGCGGTAGGCCGGGTTGTAGGAGCAGACCAGCATGAAGGTCTCCGGCGCCGTCACCACCTCACCGGCGCGGTCCAGATACAGGGCCCGGCGATGATCGGTGAGCGAGTGCAGGACGGCCAGCGAATCGTGGCGGGCTTCCACCACCTCGTCGAGATAGCAGATCGCCCCGTCCTTCACCGCGGCGGTGAGCGGTCCGTCGTTCCACACCACATCGCCACCCGATACCAGGAACCGGCCCACCAGATCCGCGCTGGTGAGATCGTCGTGACAGCTGATGGTGACGACCGGGCGGTCCAGCAGGCGGCCCATATGCTCGACGAAACGGGTTTTCCCGCAGCCGGTGGGCCCGGTGAGCATCACCGGGATCCGCCGCTGGAAGGCCCGCTCGAACAACTGGATATCGTGGCCGGTGGCGTAGTAGTCCGTACTCATCCTCACCTCTCGGTGGCAGTTCGGCCTCACCCGGCGGTGAGGGGTCGCTAGGCGGCGACCAGTTCGCGGTGGACGTGCGCGAGCACGCGGGGGAGTTCCTCCACCCGGCGGATGCGCTGGGAGCGGCGGTCACCGAAGACCGTCGGTAGTGGATCGACGCGGACCGGGCCGATGCCCAGGTAGTAGACGGCCACCCCGGCCTCGTCGGCCTCCGCGACCGCGTGGGCGACATCGGCCCAGGCATAGCGGCCCTCGTAGCCCTCGTCGGAGATCAGGCCGTCGCCGATCACCAGCAGCAGCCGGCGTTCGGCGGGCTGGGTGAGCAGACGGTGCGTCAGATGCCGGATGGGTGCGCCGAGCCGGGTGTAGCCGCCGGTTTCCAGGCCCAGGCCGCCCGGGTCGACGAAACGGGGTTCGTCGAAATCCTTGAGGCAGCGCACCTCCACCCGGTGCCGGGTGTTGCCGGTGAACACGAAGATCCCGTGCCGCTCCCGGGCCGCCGCCATGGCGTGGGAGAGCGCGTCGGCGCAGGCCAGTTCCAGCCGGAAGGCCCGGCCCTGATGGATGCCGAGGGACGAACTGCCGTCCAGCAGTAGCGCGGTGGCGACATCGCGGGAGTCCGGCATCAGTTCGCGGAACACCCGTGGCTGCGCGGCGGTGCCGGTCAGCAGGTCGGTGTAGTAGCCGATATAGCGGTCGATATCGAGGTCCGAACCGTCCTCCAGGCCGCCGGTGATCGCCCGGTGCGTGCGCTCCCGGAACCAGCGCCGGACATCCACCGGTACCGGGGCGGCGGTATGGGCCGGGCGGGGCTGCCGCCGTTCCAGTACCGCCACGTGATCAGGGAGGAAGCGCCCGGTCCAGGCGTTCCATTCGGGGTAGGGGATACCCGCCCGCCGGTCGGGCCGGATCTCGATGTCCTCGTTCTCCGGCCGGCTCGGCGGCGGCAGATTCGGATTGCGTACGCCGCCCGCACCACCGACCGGAACCGACATGGCCCGGTAGGAATCGGTGCGCGGCGAGGTCCATGGCATTCGCCCGTACATGCGCCGGGCCGTCAGCGCGACCCGGCTGCGCGCGGGCAGGGTCAAGGGCGGAGAGCCGAGTATCGGGTGGGCGACCGGCGCCGGGCCCGACCGGGCCGCCGCGACCGCGCGGTCCAGTATGGTGAGGCCGTCCAGTTCCGGGTCGGCGATCTCGAGATCCGGCAGCAGCCGGCGCAATTCCGGCATGAGTCCGGGAAAGCGCGCGGCGATCCAGCCGAGGGCGACCCCGCCCTCGATCAGCGAAACGCTCGCCAGTTCACGCGGTGCGAGTTCGTGCAGCGCGTACCGCGCGATGCGTTCCTTCGAGGGTGCGCATTGCAGGGCGACCCCGCAGGTCACGGTCCGGCGTGACCATGCGGGCGGCGGCGGATAGGGCACGTGCACCACGGTGTGGGTGGTGTTCAGCCCGAAAGTGCGGCGCTCCCCGGTGATCAGCCGGGCGCCGTCGCGGCGGCGCTCCGAGAAGGCCACCGCGGTCAGCCCGCAACTGCGCTCCAGGGCCGCCGCGGGGGTGGGTTCGCTGATATCCATGGCCGGTCACATTGGGGCGCGGCAGTTCAGAAGGTCCCGATATTGCGCATGACCCAGTACCAGAAGCCGATCACGGCTCCCATGGATCCCCACGCGACGATCAGGCGCACGATGTCTTGCCACATGAGGTACCTCCGTTGTGTTCTGTTCCCGGGGTGGGCTTTCCGGGGTGCGTGGGCGCGGTGTCATCGCGGTTCCAGACCCCGCAGTGCGGTGAGGACGTAGTTGTCGAGCATCGCCGCCCGCACCGATTTCGAATCGCTGGTGGTGGTGAGCAGGGCGTACAGCCCGAGCAGGAAGAACACCGCGCTGTGGAACGGGTCGATTCCGGCGGCGGCCTCGCCCGCGTCGCGGGCCCGGGCGATCTCCTCGACCACGGCCACGATCAGCGGGTGGTCGGTCCATTCGTCGTCCGGCGGGCGGGTCGGGGCGAAGTGCAGGCCCAGCACGTCTTTGAACAGAATCGCGCCGACCCGGCGTTCGACCGACAGCACCAGGCGTACGGCCTTGTTCAACGCCCCGGGGAGATCGTGCGGGGCGGCGACGAACCGGGCGAACTCCTTCGCGACGCGCGCCTCCTCGCGGCGCTCCAGCTCCAGCAGTACATGTTCCTTGCTGGGGAAGTGGAAGTAGAAGGTGCCGCGCGCGACGCCGGCGGTATCGATGATGGCGCCGACATCCGCCCCCGCGGTGCCGGTGCGCTTGAACTCCGCGACAGCGGCGTCGAACACCCGCTTCCGGGTCTCCAATCGCTGGGCCTGCCGGCCCCGGGGCTTCTGCGTCGGCGCGTTCACGGCATCCATGAGACGGCTTCCGCTGAAAAATGTCAATAAAAGATTTCAATGACCATTGTCAGCGAATGACGTGTTGTACTGGTGTGCAATCACTTCAGTGGTACGACTATCAGGCAGTGGCGGCGAGTGCGGTGGCGGCCACGGCCAGCGCGAAGTAGGCGCCGGGGAAGGCGAGGTTGTAGTAGACGCGAGCGCGCAGATGAGTGAGCAGTGCGCCCGCGAAGAACAGCACCAGGCCCACCCCCGCGGCGAGGCCCACCTCCCGCATGCCGAGGAGCCCGAGCAACAGCCCGCCCGCGCCCGCCAGTTTGAGGGTCGCGAGCCATGGGATCCAGCGGCGCGCCACACCCACTTCGGCCGAATTGGCGAGCACGAAATCCGCCCGGGCGAAATCGGCGACGGCGATACCGGCGTTCGCCGCCGCGGCGGCGAGAGTGACGACGAGATAGGTGGTGTGCATCGGCGGTTTCCCCTCGAACTGATCGGTGCGGAGATGCGGATACCGCGCCTCCGGGTACGGAATCAACTGTTCTCGGACCCGCTCCGATACACCAATACCTGCGTCCATAACCTGATGGAATGGATGTCGACACCCGGTTGCTGCGCTATTTCGCCGTGGTCGCGGAAGAAGGCAACCTGACCCGCGCCGCCGCACGTCTCTACGTGTCGCAGCCTGCCCTGACCAAGCAGATACGGCAGCTGGAGAGCCTGCTGGACGTCCGGTTGTTCGACCGGTCGCGGTCCGGGATGGCCCTCACTCCGGCGGGTGAAGCCCTGGCCGTGGAGGCGTCCGCGGTGCTCGGGGCCTGGGACCACGCGCTCCACGAGACCCGGCGAATATCCCGGCACGCCGCGCGAACGTTGCGGGTGGGATTCCTCGCCAGCGCCGCCAATGAGGCGACCCCGGAGATCATCGCGGAATTCTCGCGTCGGCTGCCCGGCTGGCGGGTGGATATGCGGCAGGCGTCCTGGGCCGATCCGACCGGCGGCCTGGCCGGCGCGGAGGTCGATATCGCCATAGTCCGGTTGCCGTTCCCGGGGCAGGACGCGTTGCGGATCCCCGAATTGTTCACCGAACCCCGCTGGCTGGCGCTGTCCGCAACGCATCCCCTGGCGACCCGTGAAACCGTCGATTTCGCCGATCTGCTCGACGAACCCTTCGTCGCGGCTCCCGCCGAGACCGGGGCCTGGCGTGACTACTGGCTCGGTGCCGACGAACGCGCGGGCCGGGCGCCGGTGATCGGCGCCGTGACGGACCGGCCCGACGAATGGCTCACCGCCATCGCGAACGGCTACGGCGTGGCGCTGGCGCCCGAATCCAGCGCCCGCTTCTACGCCCGCCCCGGAATCACCTACCGTCCGCTCACCGGTGTGGCGCCGAGTTCGGTCTCCGTCGCGTGGCCGCCCGGCTCCGATACCGATCAGGCGGTTGCGGTGTTCGTAGCCTGCAGTCTGGATATCGTGGCCGAATCGAATCGGCCGGCTCCGCCGCCCCGCCCCGCCTGAGCGTTCGGCCCGGCCATTACGTGGTGCGGAACGGGCGGGTCAGGCGTCCCACCACGCCGGTACCCAGCGAAACGCATTGCCGGCGGCCGCTACCCGGCCGACGGACGGGAACGACAGATGCGTGGCGATCAGCGATTCACCGGTCGACTCCAGTTCCCGGAAGAGCTCGACGCGGACTCGGGCCGCCTCCGCGGGGTCGTGTTCGAACCCGTTGAACCAGTCCGGGTGTTCGAACGCGACCGGGAAGGCCGCATCGCCCGCGAATGTCATCCGCTCGCCGCCGGAGTCCAGGCGAACCACACTGTGGCCGGGAGTGTGGCCGCCGGTGCGGCGGACGAGCACGCCCGGCGCCACCTCGTACTCCGTCTCGAACGGCCGCAGCCGGGTCCGGTACTCGTCCAGGAACCGGGTGGCGGCCGATCGCAGCGCGCCCGGCACCCCCGGTGGCATATCGGTGCGGGCGAAGTCCGGTGACTCCCAGAACTCGGCCTCGGCAGCGGCTACGTGCACCCGCAGATCCGGCCGCATCCGGGACCCCAGCCCGTCGTCGAGCAGTCCGCCGATGTGGTCCATGTGCAGGTGGGTGAGGACGACGTCGGTCACCGACGCGGGATCGATCCCGGCTGCCCGCAGTCGCATGGCCAGCAACCCGGCCCGGGGGAAATCCGGGAACTCCCCGCCCAGTCCCGCGTCCACCAGAATCGTCCGCTCTCCGCTGCGGACCACCGCCACGTTCAGCGGCCACGCGAGCAGGTCGTGCGGCAGGAACATATCGTCCAGCCAGGCTTCCCGGGCGGCCGGTTCGGCGTTGGTGGCCATGGTCCGGGGCGGTATCGGCATGACACCGTCACTGATGATCAGGACGTCGATATCGCCGACCCGCAGCGCGTAGCGCGACGGGGTCGGTTCGTCGGGTCCCGCCGGCTTCCGCTGCGAGGTGTCCTCCGAGCTCACGTTCCCTCCTTGTCCTTGGCGCATTCGAGGGCCGGCGGCCGATGGGGCCGGCTTCTTGCTGACATATCCGGGCGATGCCGGATCTCCGGTGTGGGGACGTTCCGGGTGGTGGCATCGCGGCTGCCGGGACTGCGTCCTGCGGGGGAGTGCGGCTGTCAGTATTGCCGAGACCTGCGGGTTCGTCGTGCTCGCACGACGGTGAGTCGCCGGGGCGGCACACCCGCACACCCGCGATGTGCCACTTAGGTGCCATCTTGTGCCAAACGCTCTTGTGGTTGTGCCATTGGTGTGCCATAGTGGTGCCATGGACTTGAGCAGCTACGTGAGCAACCTCGGACGAGAGTTCGCGACCCTCGCCGAAACCAGTGGCGCGGAGGCCCGCGCCCTGGTCGAACAGCTTTCCGGCTCGCTCGAATCGGCGATCCGGATGACTCTGCTCGAAACGCTGGCGGCCGCCGCCGGTGAGATCACCGTGGATCTGGCGCCCGGATCGGTGGAACTGCGGCTGCGCGGCCGCGATCCGGATTTCGTGGTCACCGCGCCACCGTCCGAGCCGGCCGGTGACACCCCGGCCACCTCCGGCGGCGTGCCGGACGCGGAACCGCTGATCGGCGAGGACGGTCCCGCCGCGCGGATCAATGTCCGCATGCCCGAACAGCTCAAGACCGCGATCGAGGAGGCCGCCGCCGGGGAGGGTCGTTCGGTCAACGCGTGGCTGGTCCGGGCGGCCGCCACCGCCCTGCAGCGCCCCGAGCCCGTATCGCGCCCCGCACCCCGGGGTGCCGGACAGGCCTTCACCGGCTGGGTGCGTTAACCGCCCCGCACACTCTTTCACTCCGTTCCCTCGACCTGCGGTAACGGCTCACCTACTCATGATGTGGAGACACCCATGCCAAAATACGACACCCCGGAACCGGTTTCGGTCATCATCGAACTCGGATTCGGACATGTGCGGCTCGCCGCGACCGACCGGGCCGACACCGTGGTCGAGGTCCGCCCCACCGATGAATCCGACGATTCCAATGTGAAGGCCGCGGGGCAGGTCCGCGTCGACTACATCGACGGAGAACTGCGGATAACCGGTCCGCGGCGGCGCATCGACTTCTCTCGGAAGTCCCGGTCGGTCGATGTGGATATCGAACTACCCAGCGGTTCGAAGATTTTCGCCGATCTGCACGCCGGCGATATCCGCGGCACCGGCCGGCTCGGAGAATGCGGGCTCGAAACCTCCGCCGGTCATGTCCGGCTCGAGCGCACCGGTCCACTGCGAGTGCAGACCGCGGCGGGTCATGTCACCGCCGGGGCCGTGGCCGGTGACGCCGAGATCTCCACCGGCTCCGGCAAGGTGCGGCTCGGCGAGGTGCGGGGGACCGCGGAGGTCAAGAACTCCAACGGTGAGACCACGATCGGCACGGTCACCGGTGAGGCGCGAGTACGCGCGGCCAACGGTGATATCCGCATCGAACGGGCCGGTGCCGACGTCCACGCGAGATCGTCCAACGGCGGTATCCGGCTCGACGAGGTGATCCGCGGCTCGGTCGAGATCGAAACCGCTCTGGGTGATCTGGAGGTCGGGATCGCCGAGGGCACCGCCGCCTGGGTCTCGGTGAACACGAAATTCGGGTCCGTGCGCAACACCCTCACCGATACCGCCGGCCCCGGGAAATCCGACGAGACCGTCGAGGTGCGCGGCCGCACCTCCTTCGGCGACATCACCATTCAGCGCTCCTGACCCCCATCCGGTCCACAGAAAAGGAACACCATGACCAGCCGACCGTCCCCGGCGATCGCCGTCACCGGACTCCGTAAATCCTTCGGAGACAAACTCGTCCTCGACGGCGTCGATCTGACCGTGCCGCGCGGGACCATCTTCTCCCTGCTCGGCGCGAACGGCGCCGGTAAGACCACCACCGTCCAGATCCTGTCCACACTGATCAACGCCGACGACGGCGATATGCGGGTCGCCGGCCACGATATCGCCCGGGAACCGGACGCGGTGCGGGCCGCGATCGGGGTCACCGGCCAGTTCTCCGCGGTCGACAACCTGCTCAGCGGGGAGAAGAACCTGCTGCTGATGGCCGATCTGCACCACTTCACCCGCCACCACGCCCGGCAACGCACCGCGCAACTGCTCGAACAGTTCGACCTGGTCGAGGCCGCGAAGAAACCGGCATCCACCTATTCCGGCGGTATGCGGCGGCGGCTCGATCTGGCGATGACCCTGGTCGGTAGTCCCGAGATCATCTTCCTCGACGAACCCACCACCGGGCTCGACCCGCGAAGCCGCCGCAATATGTGGCAGATCGTCCGCGACCTGGTCGCCGGCGGCGTCACCATCTTCCTCACCACGCAGTACCTGGAGGAAGCCGACGAACTGGCCGACCGGATCGCGGTGCTCGACCGCGGCCGCATCGTCGCCGAAGGCACCGCGGACGAATTGAAACGCCGGATTCCCGGCGGGCACGTGCGATTGCGCTTCGCCGACCAGCAGGGGCTCGACCTGGCCCTGCGCGTTCTGGACCGGGCGACGCGCGACCACGACGCCCTGGCTCTGCGGGTGCCCAGCGACGGCAGTATGCGGTCGCTGAAAACCGTGATCGACCTGCTCGACGAGCGGGCGATCGAGGTCGACGAACTCTCCGTGCACACCCCCGATCTCGACGATGTCTTCCTCTCCCTCACCGGTAAGCCCTCCGACGCGAAAGTGACCACCCGATGACCGTCACCACCCCCGCCGCGCCGCCGCGTTTCCATCCGCTGCGCGATTCGGCCACGATGCTGCGCCGCAACCTCGACCATATGCTGGCGTACCCGTCGCTGACGGTGATGCTGGTCGGGATGCCGGTCGTGTTCCTGCTGCTGTTCGTCTACGTCTTCGGCGGCACCATGGGCGCCGGGCTCGGCGGCCCGACCGGCGGGCGCGGCGAATACGTCGATTTCATCGCCCCCGCGATTCTCCTGATGACCATCACCGCCGCCGTCCAGGGGACCATGATCTCGGTGGCCATGGATATGACCGAGGGCATCATCGCCCGCTTCCGCACCATGCATATCGCCCGGGTCTCGGTACTCACCGGACACGTGCTGGGCAGTCTCATCCAGACCATGATCAGCCTGACGCTGGTGCTCGGGGTGGCCGTCCTGGTCGGGTTCCGGCCCGCGGCGAGCCCACTGGACTGGCTGGTCGCGGCAGGGTTCCTGATGGTGGTGACCTTCGCGCTGGTCTGGCTGGCGGTCGCCCTCGGTCAGGCGAGCAAAACCGTGGAATCCGCGAGCAATATCGGAATGCCGCTGCTGCTGCTGCCCTTCCTCGGGTTCGCCCCGCCGGAGTCCATGCCGGCCGGGCTGCGCTGGTTCGCCGAATACCAGCCCTTCACACCCATTATCGAGACCCTGCGCGGCCTGCTGATGGACGAGCCGCTGGAGAACAACCTGTGGATCGCCCTGGCCTGGTGCGCCGTCACCGCCCTCGGCGGGTACCTGTGGTCGAAGAAACTGTTCAACCGTGAGCCGTCGCGGTGACTCCGTGACCAGCCGTGAAGCGCGTCCCCGTCCGGGGACGCGCTTTTCGGGTGTGCGCGGGGCCCGGACACCCGGGGCAGGAAGGCCGAACCGGGTGGGCATCCGCTGAATATCGGACGTGACTGTCGGCCTGATTCTCAGAGAGCGTAGCGCCGGACCGTATCGGGGTGGATAACGAAACGGACCCACTCCTCGGTGAGCATCCCGGCGAGGGTGTCGGCATGGGCCGGGTCGTCGAGATCCCAGTAGCGAGCGGCGAGGCGGGCGCACAACTCCGCCGCCCCGCCGGTCTCGATCGTGGCGCGCCCGGCGACCGAGACCCAGCGTTCGGGTTCACCGACCGGTGCGGCGACTACCAGCGAAGCGCGCGGATCGCGGCGCAGGTACCGCACTTTGAGCGAATCGGGACCCGTGAAAAGCTGCACGGTGCCCTCGGCGGTGGCCTCGAACCACACCGGGCGGGGTTGCGGCGGGATCGGGCCGCCCGCGACGGAGAGGAAACCGTGCAGGGGGCGTCGCAGGAACTCCAGGTCGGGTGCTGTCAACGAACCGTTGTCGGTGTTCATGGGTCGATTGAACCCGGTGTGCGTGCTTCGATCCCATAGGTGCGACGCCGGACTTCCTGTGTATTCGTCTACGGCACCCGGATCGCTTCATCGTCCTGCTCCCTCGCAATCGGCACGATTAGTCGCGTCCTCGACCAGTTCGAGACCGAATGCGATACGGGCCTCATGAAGGTATGCGTCCATCTCCTCGGCCGGCATGGGCCGGGCGATGAGAAATCCCTGCGCCCGGCCGCAGCCCATATCGATCAACGCTCGGGCGGCGGCCACGGTTTCGACTCCTTCGCCGACAACACCGAGTTCGAAGGAGCGGGCGAGTTCGATGATGGATCGGACAATCGCCCGCTTCTCGGTATCGGAATCGAGCCGTTGGACGAAACTGCGGTCGATCTTGACGATGTCGACAGGGAGGGCTTTGAGGTTCGTGAGGGTGTTGTATCCGGTACCGAAGTCGTCGATGGCGATTTGGACATCCAGCCGCTTGAGGGCATGCAAGGTCGCGTGCGTCCGCTGTAGGTCGTGCACCGAGACGTTCTCGGTGATCTCCAGGCAGACCGCTCGACCTTCGATCGCGTTGCGCTGCAGCGCTTCTTCGACCCGGTCGACGAAATTGGGCCCGATGAGCTGTTTGGGCGAAACGTTGATCCGCAATACGAGATCCGGAACGAGTCCGCGGCGGCGCCAGTCCGCGAACTGGACGCAGGCGGTACGGATCACCCAGTCGCCGAGGTCGCTGGCGAGGTTGGCGGCTTCGGCCACGCCGACGAAACTGTCCGGCGGAAGGAGCCCCCGGGTGGGGTGCTGCCAGCGCACGAGCGCTTCGACCGCGAGGATTCGGCCGGTGCGCAGATCGACCTCGGGTTGGTAGTGCAGGATCAGGGAATCATCGGAAACGGCGCTGTGCAGGTTGAGCGTGAGGTCGTCTTGGAGGTCGAACCGGGAGTAGACGGCGTCGGTGTACACCGCGATTCCGAGGCCGTCCTGCGTCTTCGCCTCCCGCAGAGCGAGGTCCGCTCGCCGCAGAACCTCGGGCGCCGATTGCCCCGGGACACCGACTGCGACGCCGACGCTGAGTGCGCCGAGGCCGGCCTTACCCGAATCTGTCGTTGCCGTAGTCATTGCCTGCTGAATCTTCGAGGCGATGAATTCGGCGGTCATGGTGTCCATGGGCTTGGCCGGCACGATGACGAAATGGTTGCTGCCGAACCGTGCGAGCATGTCGGCCTCATCCAACTGTGCGGCGAGCCGGGCCGCGGCAGCGCGGAGAAATTCGTCGCCGGCGGCGCGACCGAGATGGTCGTTGACCGTTTTGAGCCGGTCCAGGTGCACGCACAGCGCGGCGATCGGGCCGGGCCGCCCCGGCTGCAGACGCTTTTCCAGGTAGTTCAGCAGAACACGATGGTTGGGCAGGTCGGTCAGATCGTCATGTGTGGCTATGTAGCGCATTGCCAGTTCCGCTTCCATGCGCGCCTGCAACTGCGCGAGCATGGAGCAGATCACTGTCAGTGCCGCCAGTTCACGGTCGGTCCAGGTCCAGGTCCCGTGCTTGACCAAACCCAGCAGGCCGATCGGCCGGCCGTGCAGCAGTAGTGGTAGGGCGGCGGAGGTGACGTGCTGGTCGTGGTAGGAATCGGCATGGGTGATCGTGGGTTCGATCAGGTTCTCGATCACATGCAGGGGTGAGTTGGCCTGATCGAAGTACACCACACGGAGTGGATCGGGATCCGGTGCCGACCGGTGGGGCCATTCGGCGACGAGGACGCTGGCACGCCGCTCGCGGTCGATCCGCCGCAGATAGGCGAAATCGACGTCGAGGCAGGTGATCAGTGTGGCGAGAAGTCGCTCGAGGCCGGGAATCAGGGTGGCATGGTCTATGGATGTCAACTCGGTCACGAGCCGGGGTATCTGTGCCTCGAGCGTGTTCTCCCCAGGACGGATCGCGGGACCCTCGGCGGTCGGTCGACCTTCCCGGCCGGACGGCGCGCCACCGTCACCGGGGGTGGGCGGGCGCGTGCTGAAGTGCTGGCGAATCCGGTCGATCTGGTCATGGGAAGCCCGAGCACGGAGCCCACGAGCCTCGTTGCTCCCCAGGGAGGTCCGTTCGACAAGCGCTCGGGTGTAGGCGGCCAGGCCTGCCACGCTGGTGTCGTCGCGGTTCATATGATGCTCCTCAGGTTGCGGTGAGCGCTTTTCCGAATCTGTCCGATCCGACCTTCGACAGCTCTGACGGTGAGTTCGGGGAACAGATGAGCGATTTCCCGGTGGGTGTAGCCGTGGGAGGCCGCCAGCACGATGATCTTGTCGATATCGGTCAAGGTCGCGAGAAACGCCTGGATCATGAGCCGGTCGGTAACCGCATCGAGCGGGTCCCCTGCTCTGATCGTCGAGGACTGGCGGGTATCCAGCAGTTTCACGACGTCGTCGTACTCGGAGCCGATCAGCTGGTTCGTACGCCGCCACCGTAGGTCTTCTCCGAACGCTTGCGGGAATTCGTATAGGCACGCGGTGAGGAAGTAGGTCGTCAGTTTGGCGCCTCGACAGGGGTTCCAGCCTTTTCCTTCGCGCATTTTGGCCTGGAACTTGGTCAGTGCACCGATGATGGTTCGTCCGATGACCTCCTGCCGGTATTCGCGGTCGGCGGTCAGCGATGCGCGTTCTGCGGGTCCGGCCTGCAGCCGTATTCGTTTCTTCGCGAGCCTGCGATAGATCTCGCCGGTCCAGATCCACGGATCCAGGACCTGACCGGCATATGCGGTGATCGTTGCCACCACCGTCTCCCAGACCTCGCCCCGCACCTCATGAGCACGAAGCAACTCATAGAGTTCCTGCTCGGCCGCCGCCTCGTTGAGCAGTTCGACGGCTTGCGCCACCGGGCCGGGTGGGGGAGCCGCCGTATCGATGGCGCCTTCTGCGCACGGAGACGGCTGCGCCGGGAACACCGGCTCGACATTGTCGGCAGCACCCGGATCGGGGCCTCGGCTCACCGGGGCTTCGGTTGGCTCATCGGCCGAGTTGTCGTCTGCTGGGGGCACCGCTTGTGACCCTGTTGTCGGCATGGGGTCTCCTTCGTTCGCATAGCCACTCCCTCACAGCAGCCGGGCGTTCACCGGGCACGGCCGCGCCCGGTCGAAGTAGTTATAGGCACGGCAGCGAGATTGCCCTCGGATGAAGGAAAACGCGTCGGCGAAGAGCGGTTTCGGGGGAAGCGGCACGGTCGCGCCTATGAGTTCCAGTGCAAGCGCGACATGACAGGAAGGACACCATGCAGGACGGAACTCCGCCTCCTTCGTCCGAGAAGAGGACCCCACTCGATCTGGCTGCCCTGAGTTCGATCCTCATCGCCGTGGTCACCATGGTGACCATCGGCAACGCGACGGCCGCGGTCCTCGCCGCCACCGGTGGTACCACGGCATTGTGCTACCGCACCTGGCGGACGGGCCACAAGGAGCGGCAACGCTGAGGAGGCCTCCGCATACCTAGGCCGGCGAGCCGGGGCGCCGGGCCAGGATCGACGCGACTCCCGCCGCGGCCCCTTGGACCGACGCCGCGTGCGCTTCGGGATGGAAGCGGCCGGCGGGGCCGGTGACCGAGATCGCCGCCAGCGGGCGGTCGTCGGTGCCGAGCACCGGCGCGGCCACACAGACGATCCCGACCGCGGACTCCTCGTGTTCGTAGGCCACTCCGCGTTCGGTGATCTGTGCCAGCTGCGCCCGCAACAGCCCCGGGCCCACGATGGTGCGCGGGGTACGCCGCAGCAGTGGGCCGGCCAGGATGCGGTCGACGGTTTCGGGGCCGGAGTAGGCGAGCAGCGCTTTACCGATCGCGGTGCAGTACAGCGGCATCCGGCCCCCGATCCGCGACGGGGCGCGGGCCTGGCGGTGCCCGCCGATCTTGCTGATGTAGACGACCTCGTCGCCGTCGCGCACCCCGAAGTGGACGGTTTCGCGGGTGCGGGTGAACAGGTCCTGGAGGAACGGCACCGCGACCTCCAGCAGGGTCCGTTCGGTGGCCGCCCGCATCCCCAGTTCGAACAATCCGCGGCCCAGCCGGTAGCCCTCGGCCGACGAACTCAGCAGGCGCGCGGTCACCAGGTCCCGGCACATCCGGTGCACCGTCGCCTTGGGCAGACCGGTGCGGCGGGCGAGTTCGGAGAGCCCGACAGCGCCGTCGTCGACCCCGAACGACTCCAGGATCAGCAGCGCCCGGCCCAGCACCGACCGCTCGTCGAGCTGGTCCTCCGGCATCGCGGCCTCTTCCTCGCACTGGTCCATTCAGTGGACCAGTTTACTGGTCAGCGTCCTGCGGAGGGTGTGCACTGGTGGGACCCCAACGAAGAGGAGAACGGAGGTCGCGGTGGCCACCACTGTCGACAGCATCAGCGACAGCGGGCCCGGTATCGACGAATCGATCGTCGCCCGGGCAGCGCAACGCCTGATCACCGCCGCGCAGACGCGGCGGACCTGCGCGCCGCTGCGCGAGGATTTGATCGGCCCCGACGATGTCGCCACCGCCTACCGGATCCAGGAGCGGTTCAACGCCGCCCGGATCACCCCGGAGGTCACGGTGGTAGGCCGCAAGATCGGCGCCACCTCGCAGGCCGTGCAGCAGCAGCTGGGCGTGGACCAGCCCGATTTCGGGGTGCTGTTCTCCGATATGGCCTACGTCGACGGCGATGTGATCCCGATCGACCGGCTGCTGCAGCCGAAGGCCGAGGCCGAGGTCGCGTTCATCCTGGGCGAGGACCTTGCCGAGGGTCCGCTCGATATCGCGCAGTGCCGGGCGGCCGTCACCGCGGCGGTTGCCGCGCTCGAGATCGTGGACAGCCGGATCACCGACTGGAACATCTCCTTCGCCGATACCGTCGCCGACAACGCCTCGAGCGGGCTGTACGTCCTCGGCACCGAACGCCGCAGCCTCGACGATTTCGACCCGATCGATGTCGTGATGAGCATGCGCATCGACGGCGAAGAGGTGTCCACCGGTAACGGCGCCGCCTGCCTCGGCGACCCTCTCAACGCCCTGTCCTGGCTCGCGCAGCAGGCCCGCACCTTCGGTGAGCCGCTGCGGGCCGGTCAGGTGATCCTCTCCGGTGCGCTCGGCCCGATGCGGCCGCTGCACCCCGGCGCCACCGTCACCGCCGCCATCTCCGGCCTCGGGACGGTCTCGGCTTCCTTCACCACCGCCTCGGAGGTCTCCCCATGAGTGACAACAACACCAAACGCACCAAGGTCGCGATCATCGGATCCGGCAATATCGGCACCGATCTCATGATCAAGGTGCTGCGGCATTCCCGGTTCCTGGAGATGGGCGCGATGGTCGGCATCGACCCGGAGTCCGACGGCCTGGCCCGCGCCGCCCGGATGAAGGTCCCCACCACCCACGATGGCGTGGAGGGGCTGGTGGCCCTGCCGAATTTCGACGAGATCGAGATCATCTTCGACGCCACCTCGGCCAAGGCGCACGAGCAGAACCACGCCCGGCTCGCGCCGCTGGGCAAACGCCTCATCGACCTCACCCCCGCGGCGATCGGGCCGTTCGTGGTGCCCGCGGTCAATATCGAGGAACACCTCGAGGCGCAGAACGTGAACATGGTGACCTGCGGCGGCCAGGCGACGATCCCGATCGTGGCCGCGGTCTCGCGGATCGTGCCGGTGGCCTACGCCGAGATCGTCGCGTCCATCGCGTCCAAATCGGCCGGACCGGGCACCCGCGCCAA
>NZ_JBSFRU010000082.1:0-20124 GCF_053589395.1 Nocardia sp. NPDC003345 | reverse complement strand
GGGCCGAACCCCGCGCGGCGAAGCCGCGCCAATAAACACAGAACCTTGGCGGGCAGGGTCACCTTCTGACCTTGACGAGAAAGGTCACCTTCTCACCTTGGAGAGCAGGGCCACCTGTCCGGGCCTGCACGGGGTTCCACCTTCCCGCCTTGGCGGGCGGGTTACTTCCTCACCTTCGCGAGCGAGGTCACCTCCTCTTCGCGAGCGAGGTCACCTCCTCAGTTCGGCGAGCAGGGCCACCTGTCCGGACCCGCACGGTGCCCACCTTCCCACCTTGGCGAGCAAGGTCACCTCCCCACCTTCGCGCCTGACCTCCCCCCTCGTCTCGGCAAGCAAGCCCCCTCCTCCGCTACGGCAGGCGAGGTCGCGTTTTGCTGGTGGAACCCCGTTTCGCGTACTGTGGTGTGGTTGCCTGCCGATTCCGGCACGAACCCAACAATCAATCCGAACGAACCCGAGTGGAGTGTTTCGATGTCTGCCGATACCGCCGCGCGCTCGCGCTCCGGTGCACCACGTGCACACGGCGCGGGTTTCGTGCTGGATGTACGCAGTCTCGGTCGCGCCCCGGGATCGATGCGCGAGCTGGCGCGGACGGTCACTACGACCGAACGGCTCGGGCTCGACCTGATCGGGGTGCCTTCCGGTTCCGAGGTGGAGCTGGATCTGCGCCTGCAGGCGGTGTCCGAGGGTGTGCTGGTCACCGGCGCCCTGACCGCGCCGCTGGACGGGGAGTGTTCGCGCTGCCTGGAGCGGTTCACCGATACCGTCGAGCTGTCGCTCACCGAGTTGTTCGCCTATCCGGACAGCACGACCGATCAGACTTCCGAGGACGACGAGATCTATCGGATGAGCGATGATCTGATCGACCTGGAACCCTTGGTCGTGGATCAGCTCGGCCTGGAGTTGCCGCTGCAGCCGCTGTGCACTCCGGATTGTGCGGGACTGTGTCCCGAATGCGGTGTTCGGATGGCGATTGCGGGATCCGATCACGGGCATGAGATACTTGATCCCCGCTGGGCCGGGCTGGCGAAATTCGCCTCCGGATCGCCCGGCAGCGGCAGCCCCGATGAGGGTGCGGCCACCGGAGATCATTCCACCGAGACAGCACGTAACAGTACAGAGGAGAAGTAGTCGTGGCCGTTCCCAAGCGCCGGATGTCCCGTTCCAACACCCGGTCGCGGCGCAGCCAGTGGAAGGCCGCCGCTCCCACTCTGATCACCTGCCCGAACCGGGCCTGCGGCCAGAAGACCCCGCCGCATATCGCGTGCCCGTCCTGCGGTACCTACAAGGGCCGCCAGGTCGTTTCGGCCGTCTGATCCCCGGTCTACCGTTGACCGCGGGCAAGGATGAATCCGGCGAGCGCAGCGATCACGCCGGCCTGCTCGCCGCACTCGGCGTCGAGCTTCGGCCGGATCTGCTGCGCCTCGCGCTGACGCATCGCTCGTACGCGTACGAGAATGGTGGTCTGCCGACCAACGAGCGGCTGGAGTTCCTCGGAGATTCGGTCCTGGGCCTGAGCATCACCGAGCGGCTGTATCACGAGCACCCGGAGAAATCCGAGGGTGAACTGGCCAAATTGCGGGCCAGTGTGGTGAACATGCACGCGCTGGCCGAGGTGGCCCGGAATCTGGGCGATGGCGGCCTGGGCGTGCATCTGCTGCTCGGCAAGGGCGAAGAGCTCACCGGCGGCCGCGACAAACCCAGCATTCTGGCCGACGGGATGGAGTCGCTGCTCGGCGCGGTCCATCTCCAGCACGGGATCGATGTGGCGCGCGAGGTCGTGCTGCGGCTCTTCGCGGAGCTGCTCGAACGCGGACCACGTATGGGCGCGGGCCTGGATTTCAAGACGAGTCTGCAGGAGCTGACCGCCGAGCGTGGTCTGGGCGTGCCCAGCTACGAGATCACCTCGACCGGCCCCGACCACGACAAGGAGTTCACCGCGACGACGGTGATCGCCGGGGTCGCCTACGGGCAGGGTGTCGGGCGCTCGAAGAAGGAAGCCGAACAGAAGGCGGCGGGCGCGGCCTATCGCGCGCTGACCGGCGAATCCTGAATGCCCGAACTGCCAGAGGTCGAGGTGGTTCGCCGCGGCCTGACCGAACATCTGTCCGGGCGGACCGTCGAATCGGTGACCGTCACCCATCCGAGGTCGGTGCGCCGTCATATCGCGGGCGCCGCGGATATGGCGGCCCGGCTGACCGGGTTGACGGTGGCCGCGGCCGAACGTCGCGGTAAGTATCTGTGGCTCACTTTCGACGAGCCCGGTGGCGATCCCGCCGACGACGCGCTGGTCGTGCACCTGGGTATGAGCGGGCAGATGCTGGTGCAACCGGCCGGGGCGCCGGTGGAGAAGCACGCGCATATCCGCGCCACCCTCGATGACGGCCGCGAACTGCGTTTCGTCGATCAGCGGACCTTCGGCGGCTGGGTGCTCGCCCCGCTGATCGTGGCCGACGAGGCCCGGCTGCCCGATCTGCTCGCCCATATCGCGCGGGACCCCCTGGATCCGCTGTTCGACGACGAGGCGGTCGTGCGGGTGCTGCGGTCCAAACGCACCGAGCTCAAACGAGTGCTGCTGGATCAGACGGTGGTGTCCGGGATCGGCAACATCTATGCCGACGAGGCCCTGTGGCGTGCGGAACTACACGGCAATCGCGTCGCGGCCACGCTGACCCTGCCCAGGCTGCGCCGTGTGCTCGACGCGGCCCGGGCCGTGATGCGGGATGCGCTGGCCGCCGGTGGCACCTCCTTCGACGCGCTGTATGTGAACGTCAACGGCGAATCCGGGTATTTCGAGCGGGCGCTGGCGGTGTACGGGCGCGGGGACCGGCCGTGCCCGCGTTGCGGGGCGCCCATCGTGCGGGAGAAGTTCATGAACCGTTCCTCGTACTCGTGCCCGCGCTGTCAGCCGCCGCCGCGGCGCGCCTAGTCGTTCGTACCGGCGTCGGTATTCTGGCTCTCGCCTCCGAGCCCGTCGCGGGTTACGGTTTGTCTCGGGGCAAGATCACCCCAGCTCCGTCTGGGAGGGACGCCATGCGCAAACTCACCTATTACGTCGCCGCCACCATCGACGGTTTCATCGCCACCGAGGACGGTTCGGTGGACTTCTTTCCGGTCGGCGGCGATCACGGGCCCACCATCACCGCGCAGTACCCGGAGACGCTGCCGTCGAAAGTGCGCGAAACGCTCGGTATCGACCGGCCCAACGCGAACTTCGACACGGTGATCATGGGCCGGAAAACCCACGATTTCGGGGTGCGGACCGGTACCTCCAGCCCGTACGCGCATCTGCGGCAGTTCGTGGTCTCCACCACGCTGCCTTCGGCCCCGGATCCGGCCGTGGAACTGATCACGGCCGATCCGCTGGCCCGGGTCCGGGATCTCAAACGGGAGAAGGGGCTGGGTATCTGGTTGTGCGGTGGCGGTGAACTGGCCCAGGTGCTGCTCCCGGAGATCGACCAGATCTATCTGAAGCTGTACCCGATCGTGCTCGGGAAGGGCAGGTCACTGTTCGGCACCGGACCGCGGCTGCCCGAACCCGCCCATTTCCGGACCATCACCAGTCAGGTCTTCGAGGACGGTGTCGCGTTCGTGAAATACGGCCGGAGCCGCTGACCCGTGGCCGCCGCCGGACCGGACGACACCGCGTATTCCGCGCCGGGGCCGGTCGCGGCCCTGCGCGAGATCGGTTTCTGGCTGGAACGGGCCCGGGAGCAGACCTACCGCGTCAAGGCGTACCGGCGGGCCGCCGACACCGTGGCAGCGCTCGGTGACGATGAACGAGACCGTCATCGGGCCGCGAACAGCTGGCGGGAACTGCCCGGGATCGGGCCGAAGACCGCGACGGTGATCGAGGAGGCGTACGCGGGCCGGGTCCCGCGCTATCTGGCCGAGCTGCGCGCGGCGGCGACGCCGATCGGGCCCGAGGGTGCCGCGGTGCGGCAGCGGCTGCGAGGTGATCTGCACACGCATTCCGACTGGTCCGATGGTGGCAGCCCGATCGCGGAGATGATGGGTTGTGCCGCCGCGCTGGGCCACGAGTATTGCGCGCTTACCGACCATTCGCCCCGTCTCACCGTCGCCAACGGGCTGTCCGCGCAGCGGCTGCGGCGGCAGCTGGAGGTGATCGACGAACTCGCCGCCGAGCTGGCGCCGTTCCGGATCCTCACCGGTATCGAGGTCGATATCCTCGACGACGGTTCGCTGGATCAGGACGCCGATCTGCTCGAACGTCTCGATATCGTGGTGGCCAGCGTGCATTCCCGGCTGCGCGACGATCGCGAGACCATGACCCGGCGAATGGTGTACGCGGTCGCGAACCCGCATGTGGATGTGCTCGGCCATTGCACCGGGCGGCTGGTCGAGGGTGGTCGCGGTACCCGGCCGGAATCGGATTTCGATGCCGAGATCGTGTTCGAGGCCTGCCGCCGGTACGGGACGGCGGTCGAGATCAACAGCCGGCCCGAACGCCGGGATCCGCCGTCACGGCTGCTGCGCCTGGCCGACGAGATGGGCTGCGATTTCGCGCTCGATACCGATGCGCACGCCCCCGGCCAGCTGGACTGGCAGGGCTACGGTTGCGCCCGGGCCGCGGCCTGCGGGATCGACCCCGGGCGGATCATCAATACGCTGCCGGTGGACGAACTCCTGGAGTGGACGCACGCATCCGCCGGCTGACCGGGCGATACCGGCCGAGCTGTCGGTGTCGCGACCGATAATGCCCGGTATGCGTGAACTCTCCCTGCGGGCGCTGAACCGGACCCTGCTCGTGCGCCAGCATCTGGCCGCCCGTTCCGAGCTGGGCCCCTACGATATGGTCCGGCATCTGGTGGCGGTGCAGGGGCAGGAACCGAACTGGCCCTATGTGGGACTGTGGTCCCGGCTGTCGGGGTTCGGGCACGACGATCTCGGCGCGCTGTTACGCGACCGGAAACTGGTGCGGTCGACGACCCTGCGGCGCACCGTGCATCTGAGCACCGCGGAGGATTTCCGCTGGCTGCGCCCCACCGTGCAGGCCTATGTCGCCGGGGTCCTCAATGCCGCGTATTTCCGCACGGAGATCGACGGTATCGATCTGCCGGAGCTGGCGGCCGCGGGCGGTGAGCTGCTGTCGGGGCGGCGGCTGTCGCGCGGGGATCTGGGCCGGGAACTGTCCGGGCGTTTCCCGGGGCGGCATACCCGCCGGCTCGCGGAGTCGGTGGAGGTGCTGGTGCCGATGGCGCACGGCGCCGAATCCGGCGAGTGGGGGCGCTGGCGCAACCGCTATGTCACCATCGGGCTGGCAGAAGAATGGATCGGGGCCGCGCTCACCTCGCCGGATCCGGACACGCTCATCCTGCGCTATCTGGCGGCCTTCGGTCCCGCGACCGTCGCGGATATCCAGGCATGGTCGGGTCTCACCCGGCTGGCGGAGGTGGTCGCCGCGCTCCGCCCTCGGCTACGGGTGCTGCGCGGCCCGGAGGGCGTCGAACTCTTCGACCTCCCGGACGCGCCCTCGGCCGACCCCGGCCTGCCGGTCCCGGTTCGCTTCCTGCCCGCGTTCGACAACGCCGTGCTCGGCTACCGGGACCGCCGCCGCATCGTCTCCGAGGAAGACCGGCGCCGGACCGCCCGGGAGGCCTCGGCCGGAGTTCCGGTGTATCTCGTGGACGGTTTCGTCCACGGCCGGTGGGCGCTGCACGGGACGACGCTGCGTATCGAGCCCTGGCATCCGCTGGGGGCCGGTGTGCGGGACGAGATCGAGGGTGAGGCGCGGCGGTTGCTGGCCTTTGTGGGCGGGGACCCGGACAGCGAGATCATGTTCGGTGAGTGAGCGTGGCGCGCTCGCGGCGCGGATGTCCGGGTGGTGAACGGTGACCGAACATTTCCCGGGCGCGGCCGGTTTCCGGCGGCGGCTGTCCAAAGATGAAGTCCACAGGGATGTTTCGGGGAGGGTAGCCGCCGGTGGGTGCACTGCTGTTCAATATCGTTCTCCCGCTCGCCGGTATCGCCATCCCGGTGGGCGCGTTCGTCTGGGAGTTCGTCTTCGTCGGCCGGAAACGGCTCGGCTGGCGGGTGCAGATGGACACCCCGGTCACCGGCGAAGCCGATTCGGGACACGCGGGCGCGTTGCGGCATCTGCGGCAGACCGACGAGGGACCGGACCGTAATCTGCAGGATCTGTCGGTGGTCCTGGTCCGGATCGAGAACAGCGGCGCGACCACCATCACCGCGGCGGATTATGTCACCGCGGCCGACGGCCGGGCGGGTCTGCATCTGCTCTTCCCCGATCGCCGGGTGATCGGGATGGCGGTCACCGAACTCAGCGACGACGGGCTCGCGGTGTGTTTCGAACCGGAATCGGGGTTCGCGCACCGGGAACTGCCCGGCCCGCAGCACATCGGCGTGATCGACCTGCCGAAGGTACCGCTGAACCGGTCTCAGCACTACAAGATCCTCGCCACGCTGGAACGTACCGCGGGCTCCGGAGAGTATCCCGAACCCACCATGCAGGGCGTGGTGACCGCGGGTGGTGTCGCGAAAACCCGCGGCCGCACCGGTGTCTCGATGCTGATGGTGGCGCTGGTCGGATTCCTGGTGGCCGTGATCGCCGCGATGACGGTGATCGACGCCGTCGAGCCCGAACCCGCCCCGGCCGGCTGCGCCACCGGCACCCTCACCGTGGTCGGATCCACCGCGTTCGAGCGGGTGATCCGGGACGCCGGGGCCCTCTACGAACGCACCTGTCCCGGTTCGTCGTTCGCCTACGGGTTCGAGGGCAGCGAACGCGGTATGGCGGCGGTGGCCGGCGAGAAGGGCCGTGACGGAACGCTGCTGGCGATCGGCGACGCCCCGAAGGACGCGGGTTACCCCTCGCTGGAGCAGCGGCCGCTCGCTCTGTCGCTGTTCAGCGTGGTCGTGCATCCCGATACCGGGGTGCGTGACCTGACCGTGGACCGGATCCGGGACCTGTTCCTCGGCCGGGTCACCAACTGGCAGCAGGTGGGTGGCGCCGACCTGCCGGTGCGGGTCGTCAACCGCTATCCCGGTTCGGGTAGCCGGTGGAACCTCGAGACGCGACTGCTGGATTCGGCGCAGCAGTTCGAAGCCGGTATCACGTGCAACGAACTGCGGCGTGCCACCGGGCCCGGTCGCTGCCAGACGCTGACCACCGCCGATGTGCTGGGGGAGGTCGCGCGGACCAGCGGTGCGATCGGCTACAGCGAGAGCGCCGACGCCGCCGCGGCCGAGGGCGTGGTCGGCGTCACGATCGACGGCCGGACCGCCGACCGGGACGAAGCCGCCGCCCGCGCCTACCCGTTCTGGGGTGTGGAGTACGCCTTCTCCCACGGCGACTTCGCACCGGATTCGCTCGGTGCGAGCTTCCTGCGATTCCTGACCGCCGAGGCCGGTCAGGACGTCGTCCGGGCCTATGGGAACCTGCCCTGTGCCGACCTCGCCGATCCGTCGTGGTGCCGCCCGGCCCGGTGAGCACCGGCAGCTGCCGGCATCGGGCGACGATGTGCGCGACGACACGTATCGCGGGCGTAAAGATCGCGCAAGCAGCCGGTTTCACCCTCCGGAACAGGGGTAGTTTCACTGCGCGGCACCGTGGTGGCGGCCGGAGACACCGGTCCCGCGCGATGCGTGAGGGAGAGGACGAGCATGTCCGTCGTGGCGTGTGCGTTGATCGCATTCTTCATCGCCGGTCTCCTGCTGCTGCGGTTCGCCGCGGCGGCACCGGAGTCCCGGGAACATCGCGCGGTCCGGGTCCGGGTGCGGACGCCCCGGCCGCCGGGCAGGCGCTGACCGGCGGGTACGCGGTTCGTGACCCGCGCCGGGGGATGGCAGGATCGCAGCATGGCTGAAGACACCACCTCGGCGCCCGCCGCATCCGGTCCGACCACCCTGTGGGTCGAGCGGACGGGGACCCGGCGCTATACCGGTCGTAGTTCCCGCGGTGCGGAAGTGCTGGTCGGCTCCGACGGCGTGCCGGGGGTCTTCACACCCGGTGAGCTGCTCAAGATCGCCCTGGCCGCCTGCTCCGGGATGAGCTCGGATTTCCCGCTGTCGCGCCGGCTCGGTGACGACTACGACGCCACGATCCGGGTGTCGGGTGCGGCCGACCGTGAGAACGAGGTCTATCCGCAGCTCGACGAGGTGTTCGAGCTGGACCTCAGCGAACTGGACGAGGCCGCGCGGGAGCGTTTGCTGGTCACGGTGCAGCGGGCCATCGACAAGGTCTGCACGGTGGGGCGCACGTTGAAGGCCGGGAGCAAGGTGACACTGTCCTTCGATATCGATACCGCCGACTGAGATGACCGGCGGCGACGATTCCGGCGACGCGGCCCCGGTGCGGCTGAGCGCGTGGGTGCACGGTTCGGTGCAGGGCGTGGGCTTCCGCTGGTGGACCCGGTCCCGGGCGCTCGAACTCGGGCTCACCGGTCAGGCCACCAATGCCGCGGACGGCCGGGTGCATGTGATCGCGGAGGGGAGACGCGACGCGGCGGATCGGCTCCTGACACTGTTGCGGTCGGGGGAGACGCCCGGCCGGGTGGATCTGGTGGTGGAATCCTGGGAGGCCCCGCGGGGCGGGTTCACGGGATTCGCCGAACGCTGAGTACCGGCCTCGGACTGTCCGCGGGCGGTGACCCGTCGGCGGTTCCTTGACATTCCATTGTGGAAGTAGGATCCTTGGTTCAGTTCCACAGTGGAATGTGGGTCGACCTCGAAGGGGAACGCTATGGAGATCTCGACGGGAACCCGGGCCTCCGACGCCGAACGTGATCGCATCGTGGGGGAATTGGGCCGGCATCTGGGCGAGGGCCGCCTCGACCTGACCGAATACGACCAGCGGGTCGCGCAGGTCTACCGGACCACCACCCGCGAGGGCCTGCGGGAGGTCCTGGCGGATCTGCCCGCCGCGCCCGCGCCGAAACCGCCGCGCTCGCGCCGCCGCTTCCCGATCTGGCAGCGAATCGAGGCGAGCGCCTGGCTGTCGGTGAGTGTGCTGGTGCTGGTGATCTGGGCCGCGATATCTCTCGGGGTCGGCGCCTTCACCTACTTCTGGCCCATCTGGGTCATCGGCCCATGGGGTGCGGTGCTGGCAGTACGCGCGGCAACCGGGCTCGAGGCCGGCGCCTGCCATGGCCGGAAGGCATAACGGCCGGTAGCCTCGGCGCCGAATCCGCACGGCGGCGCGGTGACCGGATTTCCGGGTGCGCCGGCAATCGGCCGGCCACGGCCGGTGCGCCGGATGGGGGCACGCCGCCGCCGACCTATACGATGACTGATCGGCCTGGGTGAGGCGAACAGTTCATGGAGGCGGAAAGGGTCGTCGGCGTTGCACCTGAAGAGCTTGACGTTGAAAGGGTTCAAATCCTTCGCGTCCGCGACGACTCTGCGGTTCGAACCCGGCATCACCTGTGTCGTGGGGCCCAACGGCTCCGGGAAATCCAATGTCGTCGACGCGCTCACCTGGGTGATGGGTGAACAGGGCGCCAAAGCGCTGCGCGGCGGCAAGATGCAGGACGTCATCTTCGCCGGTACCTCCGGCCGGGCGCCGCTGGGCCGAGCCGAGGTCACGCTGACCATCGACAACTCCGACGGCGCGCTGCCCATCGACTACGCCGAGGTGTCCATCACCCGCCGGATGTTCCGTGACGGCGCCGGTGAATACGAGATCAACGGCAACACCTGCCGTCTGATGGATGTGCAGGAACTGCTCAGCGATTCCGGTATCGGCCGCGAGATGCATGTCATCGTCGGGCAGGGGCAGCTGTCGGCCATCCTCGAATCCCGGCCGGAGGACCGGCGGGCCTTCATCGAAGAGGCCGCCGGTGTGCTCAAACACCGCAAACGCAAAGAGAAGGCCGTCCGCAAACTGGACGCCATGCAGGCCAACCTGGCCCGCCTGACCGACCTCACCAGCGAGTTGCGCCGCCAGCTCAAACCATTGGGCCGCCAGGCCGAGGTCGCGCGGCGCGCCCAGACGGTGCAGGCGGACCTGCGCGACGCCCGGCTGCGGCTGGCCGCCGACGATCTGGTGACCCGCCGCGCCGAACTGGAGAGCCAGCAGAGCAAAGAGGCCTACGCGCGCGAACAGCAGATCACCGTGCAGACCGAACTGGACGCCGCCCAGGCCGCGCTGGCCCAGCAGGAATACGAACTCGCCCGCCTGACGCCCGGCGCCGAGGCGGCCGGGCAACTGTGGTTCCAGCTGTCGGCGCTGGCCGAACGGGTCAACGCCACGATCCGGATCGCCGGTGATCGGGCCCGCCACCTGGATACCGCCATGCCCACCGGAACCGGACGCGATCCGGAGCAGCTCGAGGCCGAGGCCGACCGGGTCGAGGCCGAGGAGGCCGAACTCCGCGAGGCCGTGGAGATGGCCACCGAAACCCTGGAGGCCGCCCGCGACGGGCTCGCCGACCGCGAACACGCGGCGAAGGCCGCCGAACAGGCTCATCTGGCCGCAGTGCGGGCCATCGCCGACCGGCGTGAGGGGCTGGTGCGGTTATCGGGCCAGGTGGACAACCTGCGCACCCGGACCCAATCCGCCGACTCCGAGATCGTGCGCCTGTCGACCGCGCTCGCGGAGGCGCGGGCGCGCGGCACCGAGGCGCAGACCGAATTCGACTCCGTCCAGGACGAACTCGTCGAACTGGACGCGGGCGAGGCCGGTCTCGACGCCCAGCACGAACACGCGGTGGAAGCACTGTCGCTGGCCGACCGGCGAGTCACCGAGCTGCGCGCCGAGGATCGCGACGCAGGTAAGAAGGTCGCCTCGCTCACCGCGCGGATCGAAGCGCTCGGTATGAATCTGGCCGGCCGCGACGGCGCGGCCTGGCTCACCGAGAACCATCCGGCCGGACTGCTGGGTCCGCTGTCGGAACAACTCCGGGTGCACGCCGGGTACGAGGCCGCGGTCGCCGCGGTCTTCGGTCCGGTGGCCGAGGCGCTGGTCGCCGATACCGGGGATACCGCGCTGAGCGCGCTGCGCGCCCTGGGCAAGGCCGACGGCGGCCGGGCCGCGCTGGTCTACGCGGGCTCCGGCGCGGTGCCCGGGTCCGAATCCGGCGATGCGCTCCCCGATCCGGCGCGCTGGCTGTGGGATGTGCTCGACTGTCCCGACGCGGTCCGTCCCGCGGTGTCCGCGCTGGCCCGGCAGGTCGCGGTCGTCCCGGATCTGGACGCGGCCGCCGCCCTGCTCGGCGCCCGCCCGGAGCTGCGGGTCGTCACCCGGGACGGGGATCTCGCCGGAACCGGCTGGCTGGTCGGCGGATCCGACCGGTCACCGAGCCGGCTGGAGGTGCAGGCACAGATCGATGCGGCGGAGGCGGAGTTGCGTGCCGCCCACCGCCGGGCCGAAGAGCTGGAGGCGAGTCTGGCGGGCGCGCTCGACGAGCAGTCCGACCGCAGGGACGCCGTGGACCAGGCCCTGCTGGCCCTGCACGAGTCCGATCAGGCCCTCAATGCCATCTACGAACGCCTCGGGCGGCTGGGCGCGGCGGCGCGGACCGCGCAGGCCGAATCCGAACGCGTCATCACCCAGCGCGCCGCCGCCGAGACGACCCGCGAGGAGACGCTCACCGCGCTCGCCGAACTCGAGGACCGGTTGCGCCACGCCGAACGCGAACAGGCCGATTCCGGAGACGACGCCGGCGCGGCCGGTACCGAAGCGGCGGCGCTCGCCCGCGAGGAGGCCGCCGCCGCGCTGGCCGAGGCCCGGACGATGGAGGTGGAGGCGCGCCTGGCCGTGCGCACCGCCGAGGAACGGGCCGAATCGGTACGCGGAAAAGCGGATTCGCTGCGCCGCGCGGCCCGCGCCGAACGCGAGGCCAGGGCCCGCGCCGAACGCGCCCAGGCGGCCCGGCGCCGGGCCGCGCAGGTGGCCTCGGCGGTCGCCGAATCCGGAGCCGAGCTGGCGTCCCGGCTGGAGCAGGTGGTGGCCGCCGCGTCGGCCCGCCGCGACGATCTGGTGCGCCGCCGCACCGAATGCGCCACCGGGGTGGACCGGATCAAGGAACGGGTCCGGGCATTGAGCACCCAGCTCGCTCAGCTCACCGACGCCGTGCATCGCGACGAGGTCGCCAAGGCGCAGGCCGCGCTGCGTATCGAACAGCTCGAGGCGAATATCGCCGAACAGTTCGGTATCGCGCTCGACGATCTGATCGCCGAGTACGGTCCCGATATCGCGCTGCCGCCCAGCGAACTCGAATTGCGGGAGTACGAGCAGGCCAAGGAACGCGGTGAAGCCGTCACCGCGCCCGCGCCGATGCCGTTCGACCGCGCCTCCCAGGAGCGGCGCGCGAAACGCGCCGAGAAGGATCTGACCACGCTCGGCAAGGTGAACCCGCTGGCCCTCGAGGAGTTCGCGGCTCTCGAAGAGCGCTACAACTTCCTGGCCACCCAGCTGGAGGACGTGAAGAAGGCCCGGCAGGACCTGCTGGACGTGGTGTCGGAGGTCGACGCCCGCATCCTGCAGGTGTTCACCGATGCCTACGCCGATGTGGAGCGCGAGTTCGTGCAGGTCTTCTCGGCGCTGTTCCCCGGCGGCGAAGGCCGGCTACTGCTCACCGACCCCGGCGATATGCTCACCACCGGTATCGAGGTGGAGGCCCGTCCGCCCGGGAAGAAGGTGAAGCGGCTGTCACTGCTGTCCGGCGGCGAGAAATCGCTCACCGCGGTGGCGCTGCTGGTCGCCATCTTCCGCGCCCGCCCGTCGCCGTTCTATGTGATGGACGAGGTGGAGGCCGCCTTGGACGACACCAACCTGCGCCGGCTGATCGGACTGTTCGAACAGTTGCGGGAGAAGAGCCAGCTGATCGTGATCACGCACCAGAAGCCGACCATGGAGATCGCCGACGCCCTCTACGGCGTGAGCATGCGCGGCGACGGGATCACCCAGGTCATCTCGCAACGCCTGCGCGGCCAGGATCTCGCTTCCACCGGCTCCGCCGGCTGACCGCCCGGCCGCGGCCGGGACACCGCGGCATCGGGGCCGCGGCGCTCACAGTAGATCGCTGACGTCGTCGGGCACATCCACCGCGTATTTGCGCAGGATCTCCATCGATATCACTTCCAGGGCATTCTCATGGGTCGCCGCCAGCACCACCGGTGCGGCGACACCGTCCTCGTGCGCGTGCAACCAGCGCACCGCCACCACACACCATCTGTCCCCGGGCTGCAGGCCGGGAAAATTGTTCTCCGGACGCGGTGTGCTCAGATCGTTGCCGATGGACGCCTGGTGCTCCAGGAACTCGGCTGTGACGACCGTGCACACGGTGTGGCTGCCCAGATCCTCCGGGCCGGTGCTGCAGCAGCCGTCCCGGTAGAACCCGGTCAGAGGATCGGTGCCGCACTCTTGTAGCGGACCCCCAAGCACGTTTCGATCGGTCACATCGCCGATCCTATTGTCCTGCCGCGAGAAGTTCCGCAGGACAAGAAATCTCACCGGCCGTGTTCTGGGCCCTGAGCTGCGAAAGCGCTGGGTGCGACCTTTTGCGCGGAGGTCTCGCCGCGCGGGCCGGGCCGGGTCGCGGGTGGCCCGGTGGCCCTCTGCAAGGATGGGCGGCGTGAGTGCGCAAGCCTGGATTCTGATCGCAGTGATCGCTGCCGTACTGCTGGTCGCGCTCGTGGCCGGTTTCGTCCGGTACAAGCGCGGCCGCGTCTCGCTGGCGCCGCCGGCCGGGAAGGAGGAACTCGCCGACCGCTCGGGCGGCTATCAGGCGGCGGGCGGTTTCTCCTTCAGCCAGGGCGGTCAGGGAGCCACCGCGACCCCGGCCCGCCCGAGTCCCACTGAGCGGACCGATACCGAGGGTCAGCCCCATATCGGTGACGATGCCGCCGTTCCGCGCGACGCTCCGCGTCGCGGGATCACGAATGTCACGCTGCCGGATACGGTCGATTCCGGTGCGGCCACCGCGCCGGCGGAACCGGAGTCGGGCGAGACCGCCGAGACCACCGCGCCGGAGGCGCCCGTCGAGGCGGGCGGCACGGATACGGAAAACGCCGCGCCGCCCGCGTCGGGCGAGACCGCGGCCGCCGCGGATCCGGCCGGAACCACTGCCGGGACGGACGCGACCTCCACCACCGGCGCCGCGAGCACGGTGCCGCCGGAAGCGGCGGCACCGGACACGGAGACGCCCGCGAAGCCGCCGGCCGAGGTGCCCGCGGAGACCTCCGGCGCCACGGTGGTGGCCCCCGATACGGCGGCCGGGGCCCATCTGGTGCCCGAGGTCGAGGAGATCGAGCCCACCTCGGGCCGGCTGACCCGCTTGCGCGGGCGGCTCTCGCGCTCCCAGAACGCGGTCGGCAAGAGCCTGCTGGGCCTGCTCGGCGGTGGCGATCTGGACGAGGACTCCTGGGAAGAGGTCGAGGACACCCTGGTCCTGGCCGATATCGGCACGGCGGTCACCACGGTGATCGTGGAGCGGTTGCGCGAGGAGATGGCGGCGCGCAGTGTGCGTACCGCCGATGAGGCCCGTGCTGTGCTGCGCGATGTGCTCATCGAATCGCTGCGGCCGGATCTCGATCGTTCGGTGCGGGCGCTGCCGCACGCCGACCACCCGTCCATCCTGCTGGTGGTCGGGGTCAACGGCACCGGTAAGACCACCACCACCGGCAAACTCGCGCGGGTACTGGTGGCCGACGGCCGCCGGGTGCTGCTGGGCGCCGCCGACACCTTCCGGGCCGCCGCCGCCGACCAGTTGCAGACCTGGGGCGAACGGGTCGGCGCGGAGACCGTCCGCGGGCGTGAGGGCGCCGATCCGGCGGCCGTCGCGTTCGACGCGGTGTCCACGGGTATCGACAGCGGGGTCGATGTGGTCCTGATCGATACCGCCGGCCGTCTGCACACCAAGACCGGGCTGATGGACGAACTGGGCAAGGTCAAACGGGTGGTCGAGAAGAAGGCCTCGGTGGACGAGGTACTGCTGGTACTGGACGCCACGGTCGGCCAGAACGGTCTCATGCAGGCCCGGATCTTCGCCGAAGTGGTCGATATCAGCGGCGTCGTGCTGACGAAGCTGGACGGAACGGCCAAGGGCGGCATCGTCTTTCAGATCCAGCACGAACTCGGAGTGCCGGTCAAACTGGTCGGGCTCGGCGAGGGCGCCGACGATCTGGCCCCCTTCGAACCGTCGGCGTTCGTGGACGCGCTGCTCGGCTGAGCCGGACGCGGCCCGGTCGGTTTCCGGGGGTCTCCCCGTGCCGACCGGGCGTCATTTCGGGAGGAAGCAACATACCCGAAACATTTCGGCGCGATCGATTCACCTAGGTGAAACACCAGAGCGTCACGGATGAAACACCGAGTGAGCACCCTTCAGTAGCGGGCCCAACGTTGTGCGAACGGCGGGCCAGAAGATGAGGGAGGAAACTGGTGGAAACCGTGATCGGCGCGCCCAATGCCGGCGACACCGCATGGATACTGACGAGCGCGGCGCTCGTCCTGCTGATGACACCCGGCCTGGCGTTCTTCTACGGCGGTATGGTCCGGGGCAAGAACGTGCTCAACATGATCATGATGAGCATCAGCGCGATGGCCGTGGTCACTGTGCTCTGGGTGCTGTACGGCTTCTCGGTCGCATTCGGCACCGATAAAGGCGGCCTGCTCGGTGACCCCGGGCAGTTCTTCGGCCTCAAGACCCTGATCGCCGGATTCGGGGACGAATCCGCCGGCGTACCGCTGATCGGGAACATCCCGGCGACCGTGTTCGTCGCCTTCCAGGCGATGTTCGCGATCATCACCGTCGCCCTGATCTCCGGCGCGGTGGCCGACCGCCTGAAGTTCACCTCCTGGCTGGTGTTCTCCGGTATCTGGGCCACCGTGGTGTACTTCCCGGTCGCGCACTGGGTCTGGGGTGGCGGCTGGATCATGGAGAAGGTCGAGGCCATCGACTTCGCCGGTGGTACCGCCGTCCACATCAACTCCGGTGCCGCGGCGCTCGCGCTGGCCATCGTGGTCGGTAAGCGCGCGGGCTGGCCGAAGACTCCCTTCCGCCCGCACAACCTGCCGTTCGTCATGCTGGGCGCCGCGCTGCTGTGGTTCGGCTGGTTCGGCTTCAACGCCGGTTCCGCGGCGGCCGCCGACGGTGTCGCCGGTGCCGCCTTCATCACCACCCTGGTCGCCACCGCCGCCGCGATGATCGCCTGGCTCGTGGTGGAGAAGATCCGTGACGGTAAGCCGACCTCGCTGGGCGCCGCCTCCGGTATCGTCGCCGGCCTGGTCGCCATCACGCCGTCCTGTTCCTCGGTGAACGTGCTGGGCGCGCTGGCCATCGGTGCCATCGCCGGTGCGGTCTGCGCGCTGGCGGTGAGCCTGAAGTTCAAGTTCGGTTACGACGACTCGCTCGATGTCGTGGGTATCCACATGGTCGGCGGTATTCTCGGCACGGTGCTGATCGGCCTGTTCGCCGCCCCCGAGGCGCCCGCCGCCGCGAAGGGCCTGTTCTACGGCGGTGACCTCGAACTGCTGGGCCGGCAGACCCTCGGCGCGGTCGCGGTGATGCTGTACTCGTTCGTGATCGCCCTGGTGATCGCCTACGCGATCAAGTTCACCATCGGCCTGCGTGCCGACGCCGAAGCGGAGTCCAACGGGATGGACGATTCCGAACACGCGGAAACCGCATACGATTTCGCTGCACTGGGTGGAACCGCACGTTCGGCCGGCAAGGAGGCATGAACCCCATGAAACTGATCACCGCAATCGTCAAACCGTTCACGCTCGAGGACGTCAAAACGGGTCTGGAGCAGGCGGGCGTCTTCGGGATGACCGTGAGCGAAGTGCAGGGTTACGGACGGCAGAAGGGCCACACCGAGGTCTACCGCGGTGCGGAGTACTCCGTCGATTTCGTCCCGAAGGTCCGGGTCGAGGTCGTGGTCGACGACAGCTCAGCCGACCGGGTCGTCGATCTGATCGTGGAAGCGTCGCGGACCGGCAAGATCGGCGACGGCAAGGTCTGGGTGACCCCGGTCGAGACCATCGTCCGGGTTCGCACCGGCGAACGCGGGACCGACGCGCTATAGAGCCGCGTCGCGTTGTCGCGACGGCGGGTGTAAACGACAACAGCGGCCCCGCTCCCACCGGATACCGGTCGGGGCGGGGTCGCCTGTGTGAACGGGTGGTGGTTTCGTTGGGTGAGAACCGGCAGGAACGGGAGCCCGAGGGGGCGCGGGGCGGGCGGCCGGTGAAAGCGGCCGCTCTCTCGCAGGGTGCGGCCGATCTGGTGCGGGCCCGGGACCAGCTGCTCGGCGGCGGCCAGCCCCGCCATCCGCGGTTGGACGCGGAATCCCTGCGTGAGGCGCTGGTCGACCTGTACGAACTGTGGTTGACGGGGAAGGGCACCGAGGTCGGCATCACGCCGGACAGCGGATTGGCGATCATGGCCGTGGGTGGGCTGGGCCGCCGCGAGATGCTGCCCTATTCGGATCTGGACCTGGTGCTGCTACACGAGGACATGGACCCGAAAAAGGTCGCCGAGATCGCCGACCGGCTCTGGTATCCGCTCTGGGACGCCCACATCAAACTCGACCACAGTGTGCGCACGGTGCCGCAGGCGCTGAAGGTGGCCTCCGATGATCTGGTCGCCGCCCTGGGCATGCTCGACGCCCGTCATATCGTCGGCAATCCCGAGCTCAGTGACCGGATCATCGCCGGTATCCGCAAGGATTGGCGTAGCGGGATCCGCGGGCGGTTCGACGAACTCGTCACCGGGGTACGCGCGCGATGGGAGCGCAGCGGGGAGGTCGCCCATCGCAGCGAACCCGATCTGAAGAGCGGCCGCGGTGGTCTGCGCGATATCCAGCTACTCGACGCGCTCGCCATCGCCCAGCTCACCGACGCCATGCCCGGCCTGGGCCCGGACGCCCCGGGCGGGGGCCTGGGGCAGGCGCACCGCAAACTCCTCGACGTCCGCACCGAACTGCACCGGGTGGCGGGCCGGGCCCGGGATCAGCTGCGCGCCCAGGACGCCGACGAAATCGGGGCGGCGCTGCGGATCGGCGACCGTTTCGATCTGGCCCGTACTCTCAGCGATGCCGCGCGGACCGTCGTGTACTCGGTGGATGTCGGAATGCGCACGGCGGGTAACGCGCTACCGCGGCGCGGTCTGGCGCGGTTGCGCCGGATGCCGGTGCGGCGACCGCTGGACGAGGGCGTGGTCGAACACGGCGGCGAGGTCGTACTGGCCCGCGACGCCCGGCCGCAACGCGATCCCGGCCTGATCCTGCGCGTGGCGGCGGCCTCGGCCCAGACCGGTCTGCCGATGTCGGCGACCACGCTCAACCGGCTGTCCGAGGACGCACCCGAGCTGCGCGAGCCGTGGCCCAAGGACGCGCTGAACGATCTGCTGGTACTGCTCGGCTCCGGCCGCGGTGTCATCGACGCGGTCGAGGCATTGGACCGGACCGGCCTGTGGGGCCGGCTGCTGCCGGAATGGGGGGCGGTCCGCGATCTGCCGCCCCGCGACGCCGTGCACGTCTGGACGGTGGACCGGCATTCGGTCGAGACCGTCGCCTACGCGGGCGCGCTCAGTACCCGGGTGGCCCGGCCGGATCTGCTGGCCCTCGGTGCGCTGCTGCACGATATCGGCAAGGGCCGGGTCGAAGATCACTGCGCGGTCGGCGCCGAACTCGCCACCCAGATCGGCCGCCGGCTGGGGCTGTGGCCGTCGGACGTCGAGGTGCTCAGCGCCGTGGTCCGCCATCATCTGCTGCTGCCGGACGTCGCCACCCACCGTGATATCGACGATCCCGCCACGGTGCAATACGTGGCCGAAGCGCTGGACAACGACCCGCGGCGCCTCGAACTGCTGCACGCGCTCGCCGAAGCCGATTCACTGGCCACCGGCCCGGGAGTGTGGGGGGAATGGAAGGCGACACTGATCGGCGAACTGGTGCGCCGCTGCCGGACCGTGATGGCCGGGGAAGAGTTGCCCGAGCCCGAACCCATCCCGGACGATCTGCGAACCCGCGCGGCGACCGGCGGGATACATGTCGAATTGACCCCGGGCGACAGCAAATACAGCCATATCGCCACCGTCATCGCCCCGGACACTCCGGGTTTGCTGTCCAATACCGCCGGTGTCCTGGCCTTGCATTCGCTGCGCGTGCTCTCGGCGTCGGTGGGCGCGGCCGGGGAGTCGGCGATCAACACCTTCGTCGTCACCCCGACCTTCGGCGGCCCACCCGACGCCGGACTGCTGCGGCAGGAGCTCAAACGGGCCGTCGCCGGTGATCTCGATGTCCGGGCGGCGCTGGCCGCCAAGGAACGCGAGACCCTGGGCGCGGCTCGCTATGCCCAGGCCGAACCCCGGCTCATCTGGGCGGAGACCGCCGTTGCGGGACAGGTGATCCTGCAGTTGCGCGCCGAGGACCGGATCGGGCTGCTGTGCCGGCTCGCCGCCGTACTGGCCGGCGCGGGCGCGGATGTCCGCTGGGCCAAAGTGGTCACCATGGGTTCGTTCGTGGTGGACGTCTTCTGCGTCGATCTGCGCCCGGATTCCGGGCCGCGGCGGCTCGCGGAGCTGGAATCGGCGCTGTTGCAGGAGGTGCCGCGACCCGCGCCGCGGAAACCGCCGGAGTAGGAAAAGGACCGGTGACCGAGGCCAAGGTCACCGTTACGCGTCGATTGCCCACCGTTTGCCACCAGGTCGGCGGCGGTGGCCGATCCGGGCCCTAACATTCCGGGAGTCAGCTGTCGCGCTCACGAGGGGAGCAGGTCGGTGGCAATCCAGGTAGTGACTTCGTCGATCATGACCAGCGAACTGACCCCGCATATCGCCCGATGTGTGGGCGACGCCTACTGGGTGGTGACCTGGCTGCCGGGGCGCACGCTCACCGAACCGCAGGCGATGGCGGCCATGAACGTGGCCGCGGCCGTCACCTCCAACGGGCTCCCGCCCGACGACGACTGGTCACGTCTGGACTCCCTGGCCCGCCAGCTCGGCCTCACCGGCCGGGAAGCGGCCTACCTGGTGGCGGTGGAACAACACGACTACCGGAGAGGCTTCTCTCCGACCTGAAATATTGGAGACGCTCCGCGTCTCGAGGGTGGGGCCCTATTAACCCCCGGGTCTTCACTCCCGGCGGTCGGTCGCTGCGCTCCCTCCCTCTGGTCGCTCCAGACCCGGGGCGGGCCCCACC
>NZ_JBSFRU010000081.1:0-20327 GCF_053589395.1 Nocardia sp. NPDC003345 | reverse complement strand
CACGGCCGATCCGAGTCGCCGTGATTCCTCGACCAGGTCCGACGGCGATATCCGGCAGCCGCGCGAGGAGACCCCCGGCCCGCGGGCCCGGGGCACGAACCCGTTCCGGTCCCATCTCGGTCAGGACGAGCCGCTCTCGCGTATCTCGGCGCAGCGGCGTGATCCGGTCCAGCCGGTGGCCGAGGAAGTCACCGGGCAGCCGTCCGCGGCCGAGCGGTTCACCGAAGTCCCCGGTATCGCGCGGGAGCACCCGGTTACCGACCGCGGCACCGGCGACCGGACCGGCAACGAATGCGGCCGGCAGGTATTGCAGCGCCTGGCCGCCGATTTCCCCGGCAATCACCGGATCCACGCCCCCCGGGAACCGGTGGGACTGCCCGGTATGGACGCGCTCGAGTTCGAGATGCGCTCCACGGGGACGCTGCAGCGCTTTCCCGGTCACGAGGCCGTCGGTGAGGCGCTACGGGCACTCGGTCCGGGGGCCAGGGCGGCGGTGGTGGAAACCTATCGGGGCCCGGTCGATCGGCACGGGGTCGGTGCGCATGCCGTGGTGATGTCGATCCGTGACGGCGAAGCGTGGGTCTGGGATCCCGCCACCGGGCAGGAAACCCCGCTGCTGTTCCGCGACAATGACGATATCGCGGTGGTGTCCGCGGTGCTCTACGACGCCGACGGGTCACCGTCCGTCGATGCCGCGTTCGGGCTCGACGGTGTCCTGGCCACCGGCGGCGCCCGGATCGGGTGGTCCACCGCGCCGGGCGACCACCGGACACCTGGCGACCACAGCGCCGATACCGCGACTCCGACGCGCGAGACCGATACCTATCAGCGCCTCGTCACCGCGCAGGAACGTGCCGAGCAGCACCGGCAGCAGCTGAAACAGGACATCGAACGCTCCGGCGACAGCCTCGAACAGGCCCGGCAGGCGCTCGAGACCGCCTCGGCCACCCGCGACGACGCGCGGATCACCGAGGCGCGGGCGAGCTACGAACAGGCGGCCGAAGATCATCGGCGGACGGTCGAATCGGCCGTGGACGAACTCATGGACGCCGCGAAGGTTGCCGGTACCGACACCTGGAACGCGTTCCAGGACGGGCATATCGGCCGTGACGAGGCGTTCCCGCTGGTGCGCGGAGAGCGGGTGTCGGCCGCGAAGGCCGCCGCCGAAGTACTACTGGCGCACTACGATATGCAGGCCGGCGCGGATAGATCCGGCCCGCTGGCGACGCTGGGGGACGCGGAGCTGGAGCAGCGGATCCTCACCGGTTCGGAGAAGGACTCCCGGACGGCGCAGATCGAATTGTTCCGCCGGGGTACGGGCGGCGATATCGGTGGCCCGGGCGGCAAGGTGCTGCGGTGGACCCAGCTGACATCGGAAATCCTGATGCAGCACGGTCCGGTCGAGATGGATACCGGCGAGGGCAAGGAACTGACCGCCATCTCACGGGCCACCCGCACCGTCCTGGACAAAGGTATCGCCCATGTGATGACCAGCTCCGATCCGCTCGTGACGCATATGCGGCACGAGTTCGAGAATCTCGTCGCGGGCGATCACGGTCTGGGCATCGATGTGTACCACCTGGATTCGGATCGGCCGTTCCCGGCGCGGGTCGAGGGCCGCAGGCTGATCGTGCTGGGCACCGCGCAGGACTACGGGTTCCGCGCGGTCAAAGAGGCGCAGGCGATGGTCGACAAGCTGAAGCAGAGCGGGATGCCGGCCGCGGAGCTGGCGCGGCTGCGCGCGGATCTGGAACAGGCGCCGTCGATGCGGGAGTACAGGGCGCTGCTGGACACCGCGGCCGAGAGCCGGGGCCTGGACGACCGCTACGAACCGTTCCCCGGCGGCGATCTGATCATCGACGAGATCGACGCGCAGCTGATCGACGAGCAGACCCACTATGTGCTCTCGCCGGGGAAGTCGGGCCCGGCCGACGAGACCTTCTCCAACCGGGTCCACGACGTGTGGAACACGCTGCAGGAGGCGAAGCGGCGCGGCGTACTCGGTCCCGCGGATTTCGGGAAGGACCCGGACAAGCGGGGGATCTTCGACGCGGAGATGACCCGGTTCGGCCGGGCCAAACTGGCGATCATGTTGCGGTCGGGGCAGCGGGATATCAGCGACGCGGACGCGGCGGAGTTCGCGCACGCGGCGCAGGCCGAATGGGGTCCGGAGCGGGACTCGGACTACCACGTGAGCGACGACGGCAAGATCAAGATCATCTCCTCGCAGACCAACGATCAGGTCATGGACGATCCGGAGAAGCAGAGTTCGAGCCGGTGGAACGGATTCGCCAAGTACCTGGAGGCGAAGAACGGGCTCGAGATCACGGCGGATTCCGAGCATTCGCTGAGCATCACCGGCAAGCAGATCTTCGGCGGCGGCCATTTCGATCACATCACCGGTATGTCGGGGACCCTGCTCACCCCCTCCGAGGGCAATCCCCGCGGGGTCGAGGACGTAATGCACGAGGAGTACGGGACCGGGCCGATCGCGCATGTGGACAGGTTCTTCAAATCGCAGCTCGAAACCCCGGACGCCCGGCATTTCAGCTCCGGCGAAGAGAAGTTCACGGCGATGGCCGGCGATATCCTCGACACCGCGTTCGTGCGCGACCCCGAATCGGGAGCTTGGGAGCAGAAGGGTTCACCCCAGCTGGCCATCGCGATGGACAACGCCGATGTCGCGCGGCTCGCCGCGGCGCTCGACCGGGCCGCGGCCGAGCGGGGCGTCGAGGTGAAATTCGACAAACTCGATGTCGCGTGGGTGGATTCGCACGGCAGTAAGGACCGGGCGAACGACGAACTGCAGAAGATCATCGCCGACGGCGGCGAGATGGGCCGGATCATCCTGGGCAACAAGATGATGGGCCGTGGGGTGGATATCACCCCGTCCCGGGAAGCCGTCGCGAACGGTGGGCTGAAGGTCAAGATCAGCGGTGGCCCCGCCTATTCGGAGCGCGTGAACCACCAGGCCGAGACCCGCGCGGCGCGCAGCGGTAACCCGAACGGGGACTGGGCGACCGGCGGCACCCCGGGGGAGGCCCGGCACTACATCTCGCCGGAGGACTATCGCAGCGCCGCTCCCAACACCCGGGTCAAGACCTTCATCACACGCTATGAGCAGGCGGCGAGCGAGCATCGCGAAGCCGCCGAGACCTACGGCAACGACCGGAACCAGGACACCGAGAACGATCTGCACCGGACGCGCGCCGCGCTGGAATCGGCCGAGAACGATCTGCGCGACCTCGCCACGCCCCTGCAGAAGGCCGCTGTCGAACAGCAACTGCTGGGTTCGCGGCGCGCCGATCCGGATACCGCCCGCGGGCCCCCGCCGGGGGATGACAGCGGAACGCGACGTCCGGTCGTACCACCGCCCCGGCCCAACGCGGCGGAAACCGGCACCACGTCCACCCGCCCGCCGCCCACCACCGACGGCAGCAGCGACGATATCGACGCCGGCCGTCCGCTACCGCCGCGTACGCCGCCCGGACTCCCGGGCACCGGACGCACCCCCGGACCGCACCCCTTCGTCTTCCGGCCGCAGCGGGAGTTCCCCTCGATCGAAACCGCCCTCGGCACCGGGCAGTTCGGCCCGCTGCCCGGTATGGGAGACGGGTTCCATTCGGACACGGCATCCGACCTCGGCGACGGCGACCCGGCCGGGCCCGCCCGCCCGAGCCCGTCCTTCCGCCCGGAGGATCTGCCCGGCCCGGCCGGCACCAGGCCGGTCGCGGCCGGACGGACTCCGCTGAGTCCGACGATCCAGAACCTGTCCGAACAGGACGAGGCAGGTCCGTCCAGGCCGGGTGGATACCAGTACGGCACCCCGGTCTTCGACGGATCGGCACCGCCCGCGAAGCTGCCTCCGCCGCAGACAACGGAACAACCGCCCGGTGCGCCACCACGGCAGTTCCCCGTGACCACGGCCCCCTACGAACGCCGGGCGAGGTCCGGGCTCGGGCGGCTGTTCCAGGGCTTGTCGCGCGGCCTGCCGACCGTGCTGGTCGACGGCCGCCGCACCACCGTGCAGCAGGAGTCGTGGCACCACCCGGCGACCATGCGTAACCCTTATCTGCAACTGGCCGAGTCGAACGACCGGACGCTGTGGATCCGCCCCGAGAGCCGGGTGGCCGAACTTCCCGGCCACACCGTCGGCCGGTTCGGTGGCTGGCTGGCGATGTATTGGCTGCTGCACGGTGTGAGCGACGCCGGCCGTTTCGATTTCACGACGCTGACCTCCGAGCAGCGCCAGGAGGCGATCAATGTGATCGCCGGTCTGCGCGCCCCGACCGATGAGCGCACCGCGGACCGGTGGGTCAACTGGGCGCAACTGAGCATGGGCGCCGGCGCCACCCATGTGCTGCGCGAATCCGCCCCGCTGCTGGATCTGGCGGCCGATGTCCGGATCTGGATGGTGAACCCGGGCCACACCCGGGCCCTGGCAGTGGAACGCGTCGGCGCGACCGCGGATTTCCACGTCTACGATCCCGACACCGGCGAGACCGGCTACACCCACGTTTCGGTGCTGGAACAGATGATGACCCGCGCCGGGGTCACCGATCTGCTGATCCTCGAACCCACCGGGGTGCCCGAGGCCTCCACCGGGATGCCGATGCCGCGGGCGGTGGTCCCCGCCCGCGACGACCTGCCGGCCTACGACTATCCGGAGCTGCCCCGCTATCCGACGCCACCGGGCTATTCGGCGCCGGAGGATCCCCTCGGCGTATGGGGCGATGTCAACTGCGCGGTCGTGGCGCTGGAGCAGGTGTCGGCGTTCACCGGCCGTCCGCGTCCCCAGGTGCCCGAATCGCTCGCCGGGATCACGGGTATGCCCGCCGACGCGCTGGCGGGCATGGCGGGCGCGCCGTTGCGGCGGTTCGGCGATCACGAGGACATCCGCACGCAGCTGGCGGTCCTCGGGCCGGGCGCGGTGGCGCTGGTGGTGGACGAGTACCGGGACTACACCGACGCCCACGGTGTGGGTGCGCACGCGTACCTGCTGCGGGTCGGCGAGGACGGCACGGTCGCGGTGCACGATCGGTCCGATCCCGATACCCGGGTGTTCCCGCCGCGGGTACCGCGTGAGCTGGCGGGAACATACGCGGTGCTCTACGACGCCGAGGGCAACCCGAAGGTCACGGTCCCCGCGAGTTCGGAGGGTCTGTCCGCGACCACCCGTGTCGGCGCGAACCCGCTGAGCGATCCGGTCGAGAACTTCGGCGCCCATCGCCGGGGCGCCGAGGACCTGATCCATGTCATGCCGATTCCGCAGCGCACCATCGAGTGGCTGCGCGAACACGTAGTCCGCGAGGTGAAGACCAACAGCGGCACATCGCAGGCGCAACGGTGGCTCCAGGAGGTCCGGGAACTCAACCCGGAGGTGACCACCGCCGAGATCCGGGCGAGACTCGTAGAACTGGGCCGCGACCAGAAATTCCAGAACGAGGTGGACAAGCTCCTGTCCACCGGGCCGTCCCGGTTCGATCGGGTACTGACCATGGCGGGCCTCGGAAGGAAATCCGAGGACGACGAGCCCGAAAGCGCCCCGGACGCGAAGTTCCGCGCAGATGTGGAACGGAAACTGACCTCCCGCCTGACCACCGCCGAGATATACCGCCTGCTCAGCGAATCGGGTATGCCGCTGGGCGTGAAATACCAGGGCAAGGACTTCCCGGTGTTCCTGCGCCTGGCCCTGAAACCACGTGCCGGTTCGCTGCCGCAGAGTGGCCCGGCGGTGAGCACCCAGCGCTGGACCTATGGGTTCACCGAAACCGCCGACACCGCGGGCAGCCACGATCTGCGCTCGGCCGGACTCGCCGTCGACCTGCTGTGGAACGCGTTCAGCCGGAAGTTCCTCAACTGGGGTCTGGCGCCGCATATCACCGCCACCCACAACCAGCTGTCGTCGAGCACCTCGGTCTTCTCGACGATCCAGTCGATCATCAAGAAGCGCAGTACCGAGGCCGCCGCCGTGCCACACGGCTACGAGATGCAGTGGGAGATGCGCCTCAACGACGACGGCCTGGCCGGTGTGCTGTCACCGGATCTGCCGGAGGCCGAGGGCTGGAAACCCATCCCGGGACCGGTCCCGGACGATCTGGTGGCCTGGTTCCCGAAATACCTCGACGAGAGCAAGGGCCTTCCGAAGGTGGATCCCGGGAACGCCGCCACCGTCCCCCCGCCCTGGCACCGGCCCCTCGTGACCCCCGAATCCACTTCGGCGACGACGGACGAGGCCGATCCCGCCGCTCCGGTGGAGGACGAGAATGTCATCTCACAGAAGCAGTTCCGCTTCTACGGGGCGCTCGACTTCCCACACCAGGACCGCCTCTTCGCCGATGTGATGAAGTCGTTCCCCGACCAGGTCGAAGGGATCTCCCAGAGTTCGGCCATCCAATTGCGGGCGTTCTTCGGCGACAACTTCCGCGGCAACATCCCGCTGATGGACGGCGGGTGGATGCAGACCCGGACCCTGTACACCGCGTCCGGCAAACCGCTCGGTTTCTTCGAGGTGGAGATCGCCGACTTCCACGGCGGGCAGACCCTCACCGGGCCCACCACCACCGCGGGCGCCTCCCGGCTCGAATCCAATGTGCTGCGGGCATTGCGCACCCAGGCCAGATCCATGATCTCCAACGCGCTCGGCGGCTCGGTGGCCCTGTCCTTCGGGCTGGGTAAGGCCGAGGCCGACGAGAAGACCGGGTACGCGCCCGTCGGCGGAAAGCTGACCCCCCTGAAGGTGGGGGCCTCGCACGAGACCAGTCATACGCTGACCTACGGTGACCGTGCCCTCACCTCGCGGGCGTTGCGCCTGGTATCGCACCTGCTGCACACGACACCCGAGATGGAGATCCGGGTCCGGTTCGTCCCGGCCGACGGTCCGCCCATCGAGCCGAAACCGGGCTCACCCCTGGCCCCGGCCGCGAAGGCGGACGGCTCACCCGGGGACGGCAAACCCGGCAAGCGTTACCCGATCAACATGCTGGTGCCGTCGAAGGAGTCCCTCGGTCACCGGCCCACGGACGCCGAACGTCGGTACCTGCCCGCGGACCTGCTGCATCTGCAGCAACTGGGCCTGCTGACCACTCCGCTGCAGGTCGATATCCCGACGGGCGTATTCGACGGGATCGAGAAGTTCGTCGCCGGCAAGGGGTTCCTGCCACCCGAGACCGAGCGGGCCGGCATCCTCGACCAGGATTCCACCCGGAATCAGCGGCTGGAGAACTACCACAAACTCGCGCAGATCAAAGCCCGGCTGAACCAGCTCGGCACCGTGGACGAGATGATCCAGGGCGGCTCCCGGACCGTGTTCGAGAAATCCAACGGGATCGATACCGAACGCATCACCGTCACCATCAAGGCCGCCCGGGACTACGGGACCGACGACGGCCGGTACGACCCGGACAGCGACCCGAACAAAGGCGTCACCCACGAGTGGCTGACCCCGCATGTGCAGACGATGAACTACACCGGCATCATCCTGCACAGCGGTGAGCAGTCCGAGAGCACGCCGTTCGCCTGGGACGTCGGCGCCGCCGGCGCGGTGACGAACCCGTTCGACGTCACCGGCAGCCAAGGGGTGTCCAGTTTCGGCGGCTCCTACAACCGGTCGGGCGGCACCTCGAAAACCACCCAGGCCGACCACAATCACGCCGAGGAGAACTACACCTTCAGCCCGGGGCCCAAGGCCGCGCAACCCGGCATCCAGATATTCGGGGTGCCCACCCGCTACTACGTCGAGATCGCCTACAGTCACGGTTCCGGCCCCGAGCCGATCGAGGGTAGAGGCAGCTTCCACCTGGCCGTTCCGACCTATCTGACCACCGGCGAACCCAGTACCGAACCCCTGGCCGAACCGACTATCCGGGACGACGACCCGGACTCCGACGGCACACCACCCGCCGAGGTCATCGAACGCCTGGGCCTCGCCACGAAGACCTCGATCGAAAAGGGCGTCGGCAGGCTTCCGCTGGCCGCCGTCATCGCCGGTCACCCGGTCGGCGAGATACTGCACAAGGCCACGATCGGCCTCATCGGCGATATCGAACGCGACGCGGCGACCGAGGCGGCCGAGCTCTTGGACGGTGACCGGCCCCCGTCGATCCCCGGTGATTTCCCGCGGACCCCGGAGGGCACACTCCCGCTGCACCGGCAGCAGATCGACCCGCCGGCCCCGGGCGCCCGGCCCGGGTGGAACCTCGGTGCCCGGCTGCCGGAAACCAACCCGTTCCGGGCCGCCGTCCGCGCCTGGTTCGGCTCGCGGCCTTCCGAGCCGGAGAGTCACGAACTGTCGGTTCGGGACGGATCCCGCCCGGCCGGATCCGAGATCCCGAAGGACTCCGACCTCGAGGCGGCGAAACCCAAGACACAGAAGGCGGCCGACCTGGAGGCGGCGAACCCCGAGACTCAGAAGGCGGCCGACCTCGAGACGGAGGACGCCGAGACCCGGGAAGTCACCGATCGCCTTACGGAGGACGACAAGCCGCCGAAACCGCCGGGCGCCTGGCCCGAGGACGACGACAAGGCCCCGTCCGACGACGCGCCGGCCACGACCTGGTCGGACGTCGGAAACTGGGTGTGGGACAAGGTGGCAGGCGCGGGAAAGTGGGTCTGGCGCAATGCCTTCGGTGATCCGGTGCGCAATGCCACGTCACCGGTCCAATCCGTGGTGCACACCGCGCTGTCGCCGCACCATATGTCCTCCTTCGCGCCGCTGATCTTCCGCGACTCCTACAAATTCGAGGCCGAGATCCCCGGCGGCGTCACCGGAACGGATTACAGCGTCGATATCCGCGGCTACTTCGACAACATCGAGGCGCTGGCGCCGACGCCGATCGATACCGAGCACTGGCTCGAGGGCACCAACAACACCGCCCGCACCACGACCGAGAACAGCGGCAACCGCGGCGATATCACCCTTCAGGGCACGTACGGCAAGAAGACCGACGACAGTCTCCGTCCCGGTGGCGGCTGGCAGGGCAGCGATTCCACCAGCAAGAGCGTCACCTCCGCCGATGCCACCGATACGATGCGGGTCACGTCCGATTACGGCGGGAACGTGTACCGGTTCGTGGCCGACGGGCACTATCTCGTCACCGTCGAGGTCGGCCTGCGCAACTACCTCAGCGGGCTGCTGCACGGTAAGCCGTACGCCACCCGTACCCGCGTCGTCGACGCACCGAGGCGACTCGAATTCTTCCTCACCGATCACGACCTGCACGATCACCCCGAGTACCGGAAACTCGTCGAGGACGCGGCGAAGGCGCGCGGCGAGAAACCGGAAATCCTGCCCGAGGCGAACGAAAAGGACAAGGACGGGCAGTGGCAGCCGACCGAGCCCCGCCTGCTGCCCGACGCCTACGCCGGAAAACGTACCGACGATCCGGAGACGGCCAAGGGCCTGCTGTCCTTCGGATCGGTCACCGAGGTCCTCTTCGACGACGGCCGCGCCGCGCTCCAGGACTCGGCCACGAAACTGGTGGAGAAACTCGCCCCGGGCGCCACCACGGTCGGCTCGGCCAACTACCACCCCGGGGTCGCACCGCTGATCAACAAGCACACCACCAGTTTCGGCGTGCGGAACCTCGCCAACGCCGGCTCCGAAGGCAACCACTCCTTCCATTTCGTGGACCGGACCGGGATCGTGCCGCGCCTGGTCGGAGTCACGTTCACCGCCCGCCCCCGGCGCGACGAGGACCTGCCGGATGGACAGACCCTCGCCACCCTGGAAGGTAAGCAGGTTCCCCGTACCGCCGCCCTGGACAACGTCCACCGCCATATCCGCGCCGACGGCAACTCCCTCCTCGAACCGGGCGCGACCAGCGTCGGCAGCAGCCAGACCAAGGGCAATGAACTGAGCTTCACCATGGGCGGCCAGAAAGGCCGTCATCGTGGGTCGGGCACGCTCGCCGTCCAGCGCGAAGGTACCCAGAGCGAAGTCCACACCTCCACGCGTGACCTGAGCGCGTGGCAACGCAGCAGCGACGCGCAGTACCAGTTCAAGGTTCCGACGGAGTACACCGTCACCGTCGACTGGCGGCCGATGACCGAATCGTTGTCGGCGTATCTGTACGACAAGGCCGGAGACGCCCTCGTCATGGGCGGACAGTGGATGGGGGTCGCGCAGGGACTGGTCGCCGAGGAACTCCCGCCGCCGGGCAAATCGGAATCGGAGACGCTGAACGCCACCTCCCATGTGCGCCTGCATATCGCGGATACGAAACCCAAACCGAAACCGGGGGAGCCGGCGGCGGCCGAGGTCTCGCGAACCGAGCCGGCCACCTACGCCTTCGATCCGTCCGCGAGTGAATCCCGTCCTGCCGATTCCGTGCCCGCGAACGTGCGCGAACTGCTGTCCGTGGAGTCGTGGAAGCCCGAGTACCCGTTCGATATCCGCGAATTCGACGCGTCACCGCAATTGGCCGAGGCGCTGCTGGCCGTCGACAGCTCGCTGGCCACCAACGACAACACCCGCTCGGCCGAGGCCATGTACAACCGCCTGGTCACGCTCGTCGCCAGCGGTGCGGCCACCTTCCTGGGTCCCCAGTCCACCGCGCCGTTCCTCAATGTCGACCCATCCGGCACCGTGCCCACCCCGCGCAAGCACGCCGCGGAGGTCACGGTCGACGGGATCCAGATCAAACTCAGTCTCTACTCACCGCGCGCCGAGGAATCCGCCACCTCCATCGCCAACGACCGCTTCGAATTCACCGTCGACAATATGAGCTCCTCGGAAAGTAAGAGCACGACGGTCGCCCCGAGTTTCACCTACAGCGGCAAGCTGACCGAAGCGGGCAACCACCGCATGGGCCCCACCGGAATCCCCATCGGCGGCCAGACCGAGACCAAGGGCGGCAGCGGCGCCGCCGGCAGTGTCCTGCGCAACCTCTTCCGCACCAACGCCCCGGCCGACGGGCACCGCCTGCGCACGGTGGCGCTCGTCGAGGTCCGCGGGCCCAAGGGGACCCTATGGGTCACCGGTGATCTGATCCTGCGCAGTATCGAGACGCCGCCGGCGAGTGCCGATGTCGCGAAGAAGACGGATGCGCCGAAGGACGGTAAGCCTCCGAAGCCCGAAACGGAGGCGAAGCAGCCGGGAGCCGAAAAAGAGACCGATACCAAGGACAAAAACAAGGACAAGGACGCCGAGGCGGACGCGGAGACCAAGGCGAAAGCCGACGCGGAAGCCAAAGCGAAGGCGGACGCGGAAGCCGAGGCCAAGGCAGACCCGAATGCGGAGGCCAAGGCGAAAGCCGACGCGGAAGCCAAGGCCAAGGCAGCTGCGGAAGCCAAAGCAAAGGCAGACGCGGAAGCCGAAGCGAAGGGCGATGGGAAAGGCAAATCCGTACTCTCCGGCCTGGAGGGTGGCTACCAGTACAAACCACCGCCGCCGAAGTCCAGGCGCGGGACCGGAGCGCGCTCGGCCGTCGTGGACGGCGTCCACGCACCGGAGGGTTACGTATGGGAGTCGATGCCCCCGGACGGCGACTGCTTCTTCCACTCGCTCGAACGGATCGTCCACAGCGACCCGTACGACTCGCAAGCCCAACTCGACCAGCGGATCCGCCGGCTACGCGCCCTGACCGCCGACGAACTGTCGGGCCCCCGGCGCGACGATTACTTCGAGGTCTTCCAGAACATCATGGTGGCCGCCGAGAACCGGGGCCGGAAACTCACTTCCGAGCAGGAAAAGGCCCCGATCTCGCCGCGGGATACCGCCCGTTACCGCGCCGCGTACGACGAGCAGGTCGATCGGATACGCACCCGCGGGGTCTGGCGAACCGGCATCTTCCATCTGGTTCCGCGGGCCGCGGCGGCCGCGCTCGCCGAGCACGGCACAGTGGTGCGCCTGTACAGCCGGCAGATCCCGGACGGCTGGACCTTCGGCGAGGACACCGGGGCGCGACCCCACGGCGCGGCCCTGATCGCGCACAACCACTACCACCTCGCGGTACCCACCGGGAACGGGGCGCCCACTCACCCACCCGGCGCGCTCGTGAGCAACCGGCACGCCCGGCCCTGGGCGGAATTCGCCGACCTGCTCGGCCCCGACGCGGAGCACTACACCCCACAGGAGTTCGCGCGGCCGTCCCCCGACACCACCCGGATCGTGGTGTTCGGCGACGCGGACGCGGCCCGCTACATCTGGCTGCCGCCGACCGGGGCGTGGCCGGGCGAGATGCACGACGCCGACAGCATGCCGGTCCAGGTCACTCTCGATCAGGTTCTCGCGGATCCCGCCATTTCCGTTGTCCGCGCGTCCGCCCCGGTATCCGAGTCCGGGGGCCGGAATCAGGAATGGACCGATCCGGACCTGGCGGCCGCCATCGCCGCATCCCTGGCCGACTTCAAGGCCTCCGAGCCGTCGAACGAGGACGGCCCGCCCGAATCTGCCCCGACCCCCGAGGCCTCCTCCCAACCGCCTGTCGCGCCGATCCCGGTCATCGAGTCCGAGTCGGTCGCGGAGGCGTCCGAGGACGGCATCTCGGCGCTCTCCGAGGCGGAACCGCCTCCTGAGCCGGGCCCGCCGGCGCCCACCGGCTCATCGGTGCGCCCGCCGCTCCGGCTGCCCGACCTCCGTTCCGCACTCCGCGATTACGACGAGGAGTCGATCGGCAGTATCGGATCCGGCGATCAGGAACCGGCCGGCATTTCGACGCCCGAAGGCGCCCCGCTCCGCGACCGCGCGAGTTCGCTGCCCCCGGACAACCGGTTCCGCCCCGTGGTCCCCGAGACGACCCGGCAGCCACGACCGTCCCGCTCGGACGAGGGGCTCGGCTTCATCCGGGCCGATTCGGCGACCGGGTACCGGGGCGATCAATCGTCCGCGGTCACCGGGCACGGCCGCTTCCCGCTTCTCGGCGGAACGTCGCTGAGCACCGATCCCCGCCTGCTCGACCCGGCGGATCAGGTTGCCACCGTGGCCACATCGCGTGCGGACCTCGGGTCACCGTCGCCCTTCGGAACCGTCAAGATTGCCTCCTCCGAGGTTTCCGAACCGCTGGAGGAGGCCGGACCCGCGGTATCGCCCGGCGACAATCCGCATCCCGAGAACACCACAATCTCGGACGCACCGGCCGAGACCGTTATCCGGCCCCTCTCGGCGCAAGTACCGGAGGAGACACCCGGACTCGACGAGGCGGAGACGCCGGTCGAGCCGTTGGTAACCGTGGAGGTTCAGGAATCCGAGACCGTCCGGGATCTTGAGGCCTCGGACCTGCCCGGGCCGAAGGCCGCGCACGAGTCGCGGAAGGCATCGGGGATCGTGCCCGCACCGGCCGAACTCCCAGAAGTCCCCAAGGCACCCACGGAGGTGAAAACGACCGAGGTCGCGCAGGCGCGCGCGGAGGTGACTGTGCAGGAGACCGAGGACGGCCCGGGGGAGCGATCAGAAGAGTCCGACGCTGTCGAGGAATTCGGCACCGACTTGCCGCTACCGCCCGAGGAATCCATTACCCCGGAGCGTCCGGAGCAGATAGTCGACGGAAGCGTCCCGGCGCACACGATCCTCACGGTACGCAGCGACGCATCCACCACGCCGTCCCCGGCCGCACCGCGCGCCTGGAACCGTATGCGGCGATCGGCTTCTCGTATCTCCCTCGTCGGCGGCCCGCCCGCGGTGCCGAGCCTCCCGGCCACACCGCCCCGCCATATGCCCGACCTCCTCGCGCGCCCCATCCATCGGCTACGCCGCACCACATCCGACCCCGGCGGCGCCCGGCGCCCCTTCGCCGCGCCGACCGACGGCACCGCCCCACACCGTCCCGCGCCCAGCCCGGGTACCGCGCTCGAAGAGCGCCGGCCGCCGGGAGAGCCGAGCGGGCATCCGGATCACGGAAATCAGACGCCGGATCGCCGCAGTGATGAGGAAGGCAGCACCGAATGAACCAACCGCACCAGGCCGGCGCCGCGACCGGCGAGGCTCCGGATATCGCCTTCAGTCTGGGCGGGCCGGGATCCTCGGCCCCGCAACCCTTCCCGGAGAACGCGGACTCCGCCGCGCCGTCCGTGTCTTCCCCGGCCGCGTCTGCGCCGGTGACTCCGCCCGCGTCGGCCGCCGTGGCCGACCCTTCGCCGGTGATCGGCGACGCCGACCCGCCCGCGGAAGCCACCGCCCCCTCCATCGAAGAGCAGGCGACCGAACTCGCGCACGATATCGCCCGCGCCCTGGCCGCCGCCGGCCCGCCGGGATGGCAGGAGCTGGAAGCACATTTCGCGGTGACGGTCGCGGGCGGTGTGACCTACGCGCTGTACCGCGAGGAAACCGGCCGCGTGTCCAAACTCGAGCCCGCCGAGCAGACGATCGAACTGGTCCGGCTGCACCGCGAGATATCCGCGGGGCTGGGCGACGGACCGTGGTGGCGAATGGTGATCCGGTGCCAGGTCAGTGGCGATCTCGATATCGGCTACGACTACGGTGACGAGCCCTTCCCAGAGGACCAGCTCCTGGTACCGGAGGCATATCTCGCCGATCTGCGGGTGTTCCCGCGTGACCGGCTGCCCGTGTGGCTGGCCGCGTACATCGGTCACGGAGACCGCCAGCGACGGTCTCCGCAGCTGGCGGTGGCACAGGCACACGCGGACCGGGACGCCGGTGTCGCGGCGGTGCGGTCCAGCGACGACTTCCCCGACCTCCCGGTGCTGTGGGCGCGCTGGGCGACCATCGCCGCGGCTTTCGTCGCCGTCGGCTCGGAGTGGGGCCCGCGCATACTGCCCGCACTCGGCGTTTTCGAGGGCTCCGGACGCAGCGGCGCGACGCTGTACGTGCTGCCCGGTGGGCGTGCCGTGCTGTCGGGCGGAATCTGGAATGCCCCGGAACTCGACGCCGCCTACAACCGCGGCGAACCCATGCCGGACCTGTATGCGGGCGCCCCGGGCTGGGTGGCCGACCAGGTGCTCAATCCGCGCGCCGCGCGCGGCCTGCTGTCCTTCTGCTACTGGTGGGAGGACGGCAGTTGGTTCCGCGGCGAATCGGCCCCGGCCGACCTGATCAGCGCCGCGGTACCGGGTGTGTGGTCGGCACAAACCGTGGCCGATGTCGTCTGCAGCCTGGTGAGCCCGACCCCGGGCGACGGGCAGCGGGCGGCCGCGGCGGATCTGGTGGCCGCCACGGAATCCGGTGTGGTCAACCGCGATACGCTGGCCGCCCTCTTCGACGACCCGTCCGACGATATCGACGCCGCTCTGTACCAGTTGTCCCTGGCCGGCCTGGTGACCGAGGTTCCCGAGGTCCTGACACGTGATCGCGCGATCGCCGCGGTCCGCGAGCACATTCGCACCCTCGGAATCGACACCTCCGGCTATCCACTCGACGAACTGGTCGCCGAACGGCTGAGCGTGGGCTGGATGGTGTTCGTGCCCACCCGGCCGGACGAGATCTCCATCGGCCGCGCCCTCTTCTACATCGCCGACGACGGGGTGATCGAGCAGTCCTCCTCCTCGACCGCGCCCTCCCTCTACTCAGAGGGCTTCGAGGCCCGCTTCCACCAGCGCCGATCGAATACCACCGCCGACTTCACGATCTGATCCGAGCCGAGAACAGGAGCAGGGCAATGAGCGACTCAGTAGAGATCAACCCCGCCGGATTACGCCAGGCCGCCGTCGAATTCGGTGTAGTCGCCGATATCACCCGGCGGATCCTCACCGATCTGCAGACCGACTGCGAAAGCCGGGGCGAGCCATGGGGCGATGACAAGGCCGGCCGGGAATTCGCGGAGGGGGAGAAGGGGTACAAGGCGAACCGGGACAGCACCTTCGCCTCCCTCACCGGCCTGGTCACGGTCTTCGGCGACAACGCCGTCAACCTCCGGGATTCGGCCAACGCCTTCGAAGCCAACGAGAACGAGGTCTCCGGCAACGGATAACAGGTCGAGGGGCGGGCTTCCCGGCCGCGAGCCGCAGGAGTCACCCTGGCTCGGGCGGCGTCTCGGGGGCGGTCCGAAGACTGGGTTCATCCAATACTCTGCCCAACTCCAGTTCCACTTCGAACTTCGATGGTGCCGCGCCGCATCTCGCGATCATGTCGCGCGCGGTCTTCCGGATGTCGCTCTTGTGCTCGACAAGCCGGGATACGCCGAAGGCAGGTGCGTACAGGAGCCACCGAGATCCGTAACAGCTCACTTTCACCGAGAACAGCACCGTGGCTCCTTGTTGGTAGTTGGCTTGCTCGCGGCGGCGAGGGATCGGCACCCGCCGCCGCGAGCCACGAATGACGTTAGGGGCGTTGTCCAGGGCAGGGCCAGAAGTTTGACAATCTTTGACCAGATCAGGATGACCTGCGAAATATCGGCTTTTTCTGGGGCAGAATTGGTTCCGGTGATGTCATACATGGTCACATCTTGGGATGGGAGAAGGAATCATGCGATTGCAGTTTCTCGGCAGGGGGCGGGTCGACTGTCGGTGAGTGTCCGTCGTTGTATGTCAGCGATGAAGGCACCTATGTTGTCCAAGGTTGGACGACCGACCGGCAAGGAACGGTGGAGATCCCGCACTTGCTACCGGCGTTTGCCGAGCCCAACACTTTCATCGGCGCCACGATGATCGACACCGGTCGGGGTACCTTCACGCTTTCCGGCCGCGCCGTGAAGGAGCCCGAAGCGCTTGCGCAGTTGCAGCTGGCCGAGGACGAGTCGGTTATCGAGGTGCCCAAGCGGGAGAGGAGCCACTACGGTGCTGCTTCAGCAGGATGATCCCTTTCCGGCCCTGCTCCACTCGTGTATCCGAGAGGCCTTCCATCTCGAAGTGCGTGACTCCTATGGTGTGGCCGTTGAGTCCGGGCCGCTGCAAGCGTTTCTATCGGGGAACTCCGAGGACGATTATCAGTGGTTCAGGCCGTGGCGATCACTGGTGGAAGCGACGACCCGGCGGGGAGTGGCTGTTCGCCGGGTCCGGGTAGTTACCGAGCCGATCACCGATTACCACCGGTGGATGCTGACGGTCACGCCGGAGAACATCAAGGCGGGGGAGGATATCCGCTACCTACCGCGGCATCGTGCCGGTCAGGTCCCGGTGGAGGACTACTGGTTGTTGGACGACGAGCGGGTGGCGTTCCACGCCCGTGACCCTGACGGCCGTGGAGTCGGGTTGGTGCTGACGACAGACCCGTGGATCGTTGACTACTGTGTCGATGTGAAACAGCGGCTATGGGAAAGCGCTACCCGTTTCGCCGATTATTCGGCGGTCGATTCAACCCGGTGAGCGACGCGGTTCACGAGCAGCGTCGCGCGCTCGGAAGACGTCTCCGTGAGATGCGCAAGGATGCGGGTCTCACGGGGCGGCGGCTCGCCTCGATGGCAGGGTGGCACGAGTCCAAGGTATCCAAGATCGAGACAGGGGACCGTAGCCCCTCCGAAGCCGATCTGCGTGCCTACTGTCTACACGCCGACGCTGGAGATCAGCTTCCGGACCTGGTGGCGGCGGTTCGGAACGTCGAGGCCGCCCACCTGGAATGGCGGCGGATATTGCACGCGGGGACAGGGCGGCGGCAAGCACGTTCGGTAGCGCTGGCCGAGCAGACGAAGCTGATGCGAATTTACGAGCCGGTAGTGATTCCCGGGATACTCCAGACCGCAGAGTACGCGGAGGCGATGTTGCGTCGCAGCATCGAGTTCTACGGGGTACCCGATGATGTGGAGCAGGGTGTTTCGAAGAGGATGGAACGTCAGCGCTTTCTGTACCGGGGTGAGCATCGGTTTCATATCTTGATCGCCGAACAGTCGCTGTCGACCACGGTTGGCGATCGTTCGGTCATGGCAGGTCAGTTCGACCGGCTTCTCGCCGTGATGGGGTTGCCCCGAGTTTTGCTCGGGATCGTTCCGGCGGAATCGGAATGGCGCGCGCCTGCGACCAGTTTCGTAATGTTCGATGAGCGTATGGTTCTCGTGGAGGCGGTGTCTGCGGAGCTCACCATCACTCAACCTCGGGAGATCGCGATCTACCAGCGGGCTTTCGGAATCTTGGCAGGCCAATCGGTGACAGGCGAGGCCGCGCGAAGTTTGATCCGCACAGCCATGAACCGTCGACAAGATAGCAGCTGAGCGGTGTGTGCAGGGGTTACACGTTGTGCGCGGTTTCGAAGAGATTGAGTTTGTAGGTGGTGACCGGGGGCGGGAAGACCAGGCGCATGACCTTCATTCCTACCCGGTACTTTCGCGGCTGAACCGACCGAGGGACGGGCCAGTGGAATCGACAGATGGCCGTTGACCGATTAAATGCGGGATCGGGTGGTGCTCCCACGTCCGGGAATTCGGTACGAAGCGAGACGGAACTATCGCACCGCGCTCGCCGCGGGTGTTCCTCGGTGCGGTCATTTCCGGCGGTAGCGAGCGCGGGCGGGTTCGGGCAGCCGCGGTATCAGTGGCTCTTTATCGCCGAGTTGTCACAGCAGTCGCAGGACTCGCCACCGGCGCCCCCGGTAGCGGCGGTGAGTGCGGTCGGTGCGGGGCAGCAGGTATCGCCCTTCCAGGCGTTGACGCCTTCCTTCACCGCGATCGCGGCGATGACCAGCGCGGCGATCGGGTCGGCCCACGACCACCCGAACACACTGTTGAGCAGCAGCCCGACCAGCAGCACCGCCGAGAGGTAGGTGCACAGCAGGGTCTGCTTGGAATCGGCGACCGCGGACGCGGATCCGAGTTCGCGCCCGGCACGACGCTGCGCGGCCGAGAGTACGGGCATGATCAGCAGGCTCGCCGCGGCCAGCCCGATCCCGATCACCGAATGTTGTGCCTCGCCGAGCCCGAACAGTGCCCGGATCGAGTCGATGGTGACGTGGAGGGCGAGAGCGAAGAAGGAGAACGCGATGATCCGCAGCGCGACCTTCTCTCGCGCCTCGGGGTCGCGACCGGCGAACTGCCACGCCACCGCCGCGGCCGAGGACACCTCGATCACCGAGTCCAAGCCGAACCCGATCAACGCTGTCGAGGAGACACGAGCACCCTCGGACAGCGCGATGACCGCCTCGATCACGTTGTAGGTGATGGTCGCGGCAACGAACCAGCGGATCCGCCGCGCCAGCACTGCCTTCCGCGCCGGATTCGGCCCGACGGCCACCGCCGACGGAAGCGAGGGCATACCGAGCGTCGCCATCAGCAGCCCCCCTGGACCTCGGAATCCGGGCAGCACGCCGGATCCACCGCCAACACCAACCCCAGCAAATCCTGCAATGCCGCGGCGATCCGGGCATCGGCGAGCTCATAACGGCTACGCCGGCCCTCCGGCACCGCGACCACCAACCCACAGCCGCGCAGGCAGGCGAGGTGGTTGGACAGAATCTGACGGGTCACCCCGATCTGCTCGGCCAGATCCGAGGGGTACCCCGGGGCCTGCCGCAGACTCAGCAGAATGCGAGTACGCGTCGGATCGGACAGGGCATGCCCGAACCGGGCCAGCGCATCGGTGTGGACGGCGGTCTCCATACACCAGACAGTACATCAGAATCTGTATTCATAAAATAATGAACTTTCAAGCCGCGGTGATATCGGCGGGAGATCCGGGTTGTCGGCTGTGGGCGTGGTTGTCTGTTAGGTCAGAGCGTGCCGGCCCAGGATGTCGTAGGCCACCGCGAGATCATCCGCCCACACCGCATCGTGGTCGCGTTCGAAGGCCGTGAGCAGCCGGTCGCGTATCGCTTCTCGGCAAACCCAGGCCGATGCCACGGTGCACCGGCGGCCGGCGAAGCCGCCGGTGCTCACGAGCTGCGCGAGGTGCTGATCGGATGCCGGGCCGAGGATCGCGTTCCAAGCAGTCAGAAACCGCTCGATACCGGCACCGGTCGAAAGGGCGACGTCGAGAAATTTCGCCGCATCGACGAACGCCCCGACTCGCGACGGGAACTCTGCCAACAGGGACCGCCACACAGCGTCGAGGTACTCCTCGATCGCTCGTTGCTCGGCTGGGGGCCAAGTGCGCCAGTGCTCTTGCGTCAGTTTCGACAGGACGATGCCCGGGTCGAGGTCGGTGGACGTCACCAGACGCTCGAACAGCAATGGAAGCAGGCTCTTGACATCCTCACGGTCACCCACCGTGTTCCCCAACCTGATGGTCAGGGAGAAGAGATCGTGCTCATCGACCGACGTCGAAGGCCGGCAATGAGGACAACCATCGAGCACTGCTCGTCGTGGATACGGTGCGAAGGCTTGCTCGAGTTGTTCCAGCGCAGTCGCGAGCTCTCTATCCACGCCTCTACACTGCCACTGCGAATTGGCGCGTCGCGCACCGTCGACCAGATACCGGCCGAGCGGTGTGCGCAGGGGCTACACGTTGTGCGCGATTTCGAAGAGGTTGAGTTTGTAGGTGGTGACCGGGGGTGGGAACACCGCGCGCATGAC
>NZ_JBSFRU010000080.1:0-20377 GCF_053589395.1 Nocardia sp. NPDC003345 | reverse complement strand
CGTGTTTCCGGCCTCGAGACTTGCGGCTGCGCCGCTTTGCTTCGAGGCCGGAAACACGGGACGGCCCGCAACCTCGGAGGGCCTCGCTGGACTCGGCGCCGGGTGGGGGTGGGGGTCTGCTCGGCGGGGTGGCCTATTCGGATCTGGTTCGGGTTCGGTAATCCGCGGACGGCGCTGCGCCGACGTGAATTCGTCGTGCAGATGTAGTGAACGAATTCGTGCCCTATTCCCGAACAAAGATGAAATCCTTCCCACCTCTGAAAAATCGGACCACCGCGGGCCCGCCGGATTCCGCCATTTCCCCGACCCACAACGCGGCCGACCGCGAAGCGCCGAGTTTTACGAGGCCCTGAAAGGGTTCGGCCCGCGTCGCCTGTCAGCGGTCGAAGCGCATGTGGCGAAGCCACGAGTCTCGACCGCTGACAGGCGACGCTCCGGGGGCCGAACCCCGCGCGGCGAAGCCGCGCACGATAATTCAGCCACGTTGCCGGAAGGGCCACGGTGTGGTTCACTTCCGGAACAGAGATGCGATCGACGGGCGGTCGCGTGGTTTGGTGTCGGGGGGTTCGTCCTTCGGATCGGACAGCGAACGGCCCACCCGGGTCACCCGTCCGGTCCGTATCTCGGATTGTCAGAACTGGATACGGTCCGCGTATGGCGCCGGATCCGGGAGAGGGATTGGGCGAATAGTGAAACATCGTAAGCCGAACCGGGCGAGCCGGGCGGTGGCGAGCACTTCGCTGCCGCTTGCCACCGCTGCGGCGATGGCCATCTTCGCGTCGCCGGCGGGGGCCGTTCCCAGTGAGCAGCCGACGGCGCCGACCACGCCGACCACACCGGCGCCCGCGCAGCCGGGGACCAATCAGCAGCCGGGAACCAACCAGCAGCCGGGGACGAACGAGCAGCCGGGCGGCACCCAGGAGCAGAGCAGCCCGGAGACCACTCCCAGCCAGCCGGGGGTGCAGAACGAGAACCCGGAGGGTAGTACGCCCACTCCGAGTCCGAGCCAGCCCGGGGTGACCACTCCGGGGCCGGGCCAGGAGGGCGATCAGAGCCTGACGGGTCCCACCCAGCCGGGTGTGACCACTCCGCGCGTGGCACCGCTGCCGGTGCCGGGCCAGCCCGAGGCGGTCCAGCCGGCGGTTACGCCGGACAAGCCGGATGCTCCGCAGCCCGCGCAGCCGGGTGAGGCGCCCGCGCCGGCTCCGGAAGCCGGGGTGGACGTGCAGCCGGGTGCCCCGCAGACCGACACCCTGGTGCAGCCGCAGGAGCCGCAGTGGGATGCGCCGAGCCTGGATTCCGCGCCGGTGGCCCCGGTCGTCGAGATGCAGGGCCCGCATATGGAGATCGGTGGTGCGATCGACGGTGGGTCGCTGGCCCCGGGGCATTTCGCGAATACCCACCACTTCTCCAACCAGGCCGGTTATGTCGGCACGGCCGGCTTCCGCACCCCGCAGGGGACCGGCGAGGCCGGTATCTCGGTGGAGTTCGTCGACGAGAACACCATCAACGTCTCCACCTTCACCGGTGGTAACGGACTGCCGGACAACCGGCTGGACCACACCATCGACACCACTCCGGTGAACACCGCGAAGGCGGCGGTCGAGCATTGGATCGCGATGCAGCCCGGCGGTGCCGCCGCGCTGGACGCCGCGGCGAAGATTCCGCCGCCTCCGCCGCTGCTGCAGCCCGGCAACTACCCGGAGCAGTCGATCAACGTCGCTGGCGTCAACAGCCAGTGGGGTGGTTCACTCCAGTACTGATACGAGTGACATCTTGCCGGGTGGGGCGGTCGGTCACGGCCGCCCCACCCGCGTGTCTCGAAAGGGATAGGCAGTGACCGGCGAGGGCGAAGGCAGAGAGCGTGAATCGGAGCGGGCGGATTTCGGGCCCCCTACCGGCGATTTCGGGCCGCCCGTCTCGGAGTTCGGACCGCCCACGGGCGAACTGCCGCTCCAGGGCTGGCAGCCGGAGGGTTCGGAGAACCGGGAGCTGACCTGGCGGCCCGCGGGTTCCTCCGCGCCCGCCGCCCCGGAGACGCCCCCGGTGCCTCCGCCGCCGCCTCGGTACCGGGCTCCGGAAAGTTCCACTCCCCAATACCGCGCCCCGGACAGCTCGGTTCCGGTTCAACGTCCCGCGCCCACTTCTTCGGGTTCGCCGGGGTCGCCGGACGCGGCGACCGTCCGGCACCAGCTCCCCTCGGACAAGGCGCCGCGGCCCCCGGAGCGAGCCCCGGAGCCGGACCAGACGACGGTTCGTCATCGCACCGCGGAGCCGGGCTGGGGTACGCCCGGCCGGTCCGGCGAGTCCGGCGCCGGTGCGCCGCGGCCCAAGCCCGGTGGTCTGTCGTGGGACAGCGATCCGATCGCGCAGAAGCTGACACCGCAGTCGGTGGCGGGCGCGCTGGCTCGTAAACCGCGCCGGCAGCTGCCGTTGAACAAGATCATCACCGTTGCCGCCGTCCTGGTGGCCTTTCTCGCGATCGGGGTCGCGATCGTCGTCGTGACCAGCGGCGGGGACGAGAGCGCGGCGCCGCCCGCTCCCGCGGACGCGCTGAGCTGTCCGGCGAGCCAGGACGGCGCGGTCACCGTCGGCGACGGGATCGGCGATACCGAGAGCGGTCCGGGGGCGATTCTGGGCTTCCAGAACGCGTTCTACTCCGAGCGCAACGGCGTCGCGGCGCGGGAGTTCGTAGCGGCGGATTCGCCGTCGATCTCCTCGGCGGAGACCATCCAGAAGGCGATCGACGCCCAGATCCCGGTGGATACGCGACACTGTGTCCGGATCACCGAGCGGGCCGCCGACACCTTCGATGTCGATCTGACCGAGCGACGGCCCAACGGTACGACCACGGTGTACAAACAGACCGTGACCACGGTGGAGCGGGATGGAAAAACGCTGCTGTGGGTGATCGCCGACCGGCGCTGATCTCGAGATATGAGATCACAATTTCAGATCTTGGATTTCATGGGATGATTGGGTTTCGACCAGGTGCGTCCTTGGAGGCCCCATGCCCGACTCTCAACCGCCGCTGGCCGGCAAACTGTCCGGCCTCACCAGCTCGGCCATCCGTGACCTGCTGAAACTGACCGCGGACCCGAATATCGTCAGCCTCGCCGGCGGTCTGCCCGACGCCGCGCTCATGCCCGGCGCGCGGATCGCCGTCGCCGCGGAATCGGCGCTGCGTATCGGCGGAACGCTCCAGTACACCGAATCGCCGGGCTGGGGTCCGCTGCGTGAGGTGATCGCGACCCGGGAGTCCGCGCGGCTCGGGCGCACCGTCGGCACCGGCGAGGTCTTCGTCACCCACGGATCCCAGCAGGCGCTGTCGCTGCTGGCGGAGGTGCTGCTGGACCCCGGTGCGCTGGTGGTCGTCGAGGATCCGGCCTACGTGGGCGCACTGCAGGTCTTCCGGGCGGCCGGTGCCCGGATCGCGGCGGTACCGCTCGACGACGAGGGTCTGCGTATCGACGCGCTCGAGGAGCTGATCGCCGCGGGACAGCGGCCGGCGGTGGTGCATACGGTCAGCAATTTCCATAATCCGGGCGGCGTGACCATGAGTCCCCGGCGGCGGCAGGCGCTCGCGGCCCTGGCCGAGCGGCACGGGTTCTGGGTGATCGAGGACGATCCGTACGGCGAGCTGTGGTTCGATCGGCCCGCGCCGGATCCGGTCGCGTCCTATTCGCGTTCGGTGATCAGGTTGTCCTCGGCGTCCAAGATCATCGCGCCGACCCTGCGGGTGGGGTGGATGGTCGCCCCGGAACGGGTGTGCCGGGCGGTCGAACTGCTGAAGCAGGGCGCCGACCTCTGCGGCTCGGCGCTGACCCAGCAGATCGCCGCCGAACTGCTGGCCGACACCTCCTGGCTGGGCGGCCATATCGATACGGTGCGCGCTGTCTACGCGACGCGGGCCGGTGCGCTGGTCGAGGCGGTGAACAGCCGGTTCGGTGACAGGCTGCGGTGTAGTACGGCCTCCGGGGGCATGTTCGTCTGGGCCGAATTCACCGACGGCACGGATACCGCCGAACTGCTGCGACGCGCACTGCGGGCCGGTGTCGCGTTCGTGCCCGGGCAGGCGTTCGCGGTGAGTGCCGACTACACCCACGCCATGCGGATGTGCTTCACCACCGCCGCGCCGGAGGTGCTGGCCGAGGCCGTGGACCGGCTGGCGCGCGCCGCGGACCTGCCGGTGGCCGCTGGAGGGTGATCCCGGATCACTCCGCCCAGTCGTAGGTGCGTTCGACCGCCTTGTTCCAGTCGCGCAACCGCGCGTCCCGGTCGGCCGCGGACATGGTGCTGGTCCAGGTGCGGTCGGCGGTCCAGTTGGCGCGGATCTCGTCGGTACCCGACCAGAAACCCACCGCCAGGCCCGCGGCGTAGGCGGCGCCCAGCGCGGTCGTCTCGTTGACCGTGGGCCGGACCACGGGGAGGTCGAGGATATCGGCCTGGAACTGCATGAGCAGGTCGTTTTCGACCATGCCGCCGTCCACCTTGAGCGCCGCCGATTCCAGATCCAGGGATTGCGCCGCGGCGTCGGCGCGCATCGCGTCCATCACCTCACGGGTCTGGAAGGCGGTCGATTCCAGGATCGCGCGGGCCAGATGGGCCTTGGTGACGAACCTGGTCAGCCCGGCGATCACGCCGCGGGCGTCCGGCCGCCAGCGAGGCGCGAACAGGCCGGAGAAGGCCGGAACGATGTAGGAACCGCCATTGTCCTCGACGGTCCGGGCGAGCTCTTCGATCTCGGCCGCTGTGGAGATGATGCCGAGATTGTCGCGGAACCACTGCACCAGCGCCCCGGTCACCGCGATCGACCCCTCCAGCGCGTATACGGGCGGCTGTTCGCCGAGTTTGTAGCAGACGGTGGTCAGCAGGCCGTGTTCGCTGAAAACCGGAGTGGTGCCGGTATTCAGCAGCATGAAATTGCCGGTGCCGTAGGTGTTCTTGGCCTCGCCCGGGGAGAGGCAGGCCTGGCCGAAGGTCGCGGCCTGCTGATCGCCGAGAATCCCCGCGACCGGCACTCCCGCCAGCGGACCCGAGGTGATCTCGGCGTAGACCTCCGAGGAACTCCGGATCTCCGGCAGGACGGCCGCGGGCACCCCGATCTCCGCGCAGATCCGCTCGTCCCAGTCGAGGGTGCGCAGATCCATGAGCAGGGTGCGGGAGGCGTTGGTGACATCGGTGAGATGGCGTCCGGTGAGATTCCACAGCACCCAGCTGTCCACCGTCCCGAAGCAGAGTTCACCGGCCTCGGCGCGTTCCCGCGCGCCGGGAACGGCGTCCAGGATCCAGGCGACCTTGGGGCCGGAGAAGTAGGTGGACAGCGGAAGCCCGGTGCGGTCGGCATAGCGGTCCGCGCCGTGGGCTCCGGCGAACTCGGCGCACAGCCGATCGGTCCGGGTGTCCTGCCAGACGATGGCGTTGTGGATCGGGCGCCCGGTATCGCGTTCCCACACCACGGTGGTCTCGCGCTGGTTGGTGACCCCGACCGCGGCGATATCGCCCGCGCTCGCGCCCGCCTCGTCGAGGACCGCGCCGAGGACGAATTCTGTATTACGCCAGAGGGTTTGCGCGTCGTGCTCGACCCAGCCGGGTTTCGGGAAGATCTGATCATGCTCGCGCTGGGCGATCCCCGCCACCTGTCCCTGCCGGTCGAACAGAATGCATCTGCTCGATGTCGTGCCCTGGTCGATGGCGGCCACATAGCGCATGGCAGGAGGCTAGCGTAATCCGGCTCGCCCGCGCCGAGGGTCGCAGGACCGGCCGCGGTAGTGCCGCCCCGTGGGCTCCGATTCCCATACCGCCGATCGATCGATGTCTGCTCGGGCACAGCGCGGCGCTGTGAACGCGACCTGCGGCTCCCCGGCCACTAGGCTGTACTCGAACTCGGGAATGCACAGCCGACCTGGTCGACCGCGAAACCCCAGGAGTCGAACCGATGACGCGATACCCCCGCCGCCGCGGACCACATCAGCCCGCTCCGCAGGAGGACTCATGACCATCAAACCGGGAGCGCAGTTTCTCGGGCCGGAGCAGCGTCGCGCGGCATGGGACAGCCTGGGTAAGGACCATTTCGATGTGATCGTGGTGGGCGGCGGCGTCGTCGGGGCCGGGATCGCCCTCGACGCGGCGACCCGCGGTTTGCGGGTGGCGCTGGTGGAGGCACGGGATCTGGCCTCGGGAACCTCCAGCCGCTCGTCCAAGATGTTCCACGGTGGCCTCCGGTACCTGGAGCAGCTGGAATTCGGCCTGGTCCGGGAGGCGCTGCGGGAGCGGGAGCTGTCCATGGCGACGCTCGCCCCCCATCTGGTGAAACCGCTGCGTTTCCTGTATCCGCTCACCCGGCGTGCCTGGGAGCGGCCCTATGTCGCCGCGGGCCTCATGCTCTACGACACCATGGGCGGCGCGAAATCGGTTCCGGGACAACGGCACCTGACCCGGCACGGGGCCCTGCGGCTGGCGCCGGGCCTGCGCCGGAATTCGCTCATCGGCGGGATCAGTTACTACGACACCGTGGTCGACGACGCCCGGCACACTATGACGGTGGCCCGGACCGCCGCCCATTACGGCGCGGTGATCCGCACCTCCACCCAGGTGGTGGGGTTCCTGCGGGAGGCCGACCGGGTGACCGGTGTCCGGGTGCGCGACAGCGAGGACGGCCGCACCGCCGAGGTGCGGGGGCATGTGGTGATCAACGCGGCGGGCGTGTGGACCGACGAGGTGCAGGCGCTGTCGCAGCAGCGCGGCCGGTTCCACGTCCGGGCGTCCAAGGGCGTGCATATCGTGGTCCCGCGCGACCGCATCGTCAGCGATACCGCCATCATCCTGCGCACGGCCACCTCGGTGCTGTTCGTCATCCCGTGGGGTGCGCACTGGATCATCGGCACCACCGATACCGAGTGGAATCTGGACCTGGCCCATCCGGCGGCGACCAGGGCGGATATCGACTATCTGCTCGACCGGGTGAACCAGGTGCTGGTCACCCCGCTGACGCCCGCCGATATCGACGGTGTGTACGCGGGCCTGCGCCCGCTGCTGGCGGGGGAGAGCGACGAGACCTCGAAACTGTCCCGTGAGCACGCGGTGGCCCGGATCGCGCCGGGGCTCGTGGCCATCGCCGGCGGTAAGTACACCACCTACCGGGTGATGGCCTACGACGCGGTCGACGAGGCGGCGCAGGACATCCCGGCCCGGGTGTCGCCGTCGATCACGGAGAAGGTGCCGCTGCTCGGCGCCGACGGGTACTTCGCGCTGGTGAACCAGACGGTGCAGCTGGCCGAGGAGTACGGTCTGCACCCCTACCGGGTGAAACATCTACTCGACCGCTACGGATCGCTGATCGACGAGGTCATGGCGCTGGCCGCCGACCGCCCGGAACTGCGGCAGCCGATCGCCGCCGCACCCTCGTACCTGAAGGTCGAAGCGGTGTACGCCGCCGCAGCGGAAGGCGCCCTGCACCTCGACGATGTGCTGGCGCGCCGCACCCGCATCTCCATCGAGTACCCGCATCGCGGGGCCGAATGCGCCGCGGAGGTGGCGGAACTGATCGGGCCGGTGCTGGGCTGGGACGACGCCGAGACCGACCGTGAGGTCCGGACGTATCTGGCCCGGGTGGATGCCGAGGTGCGGTCGCAGACCCAGCCCGACGACGCCTCCGCCGACGCCCTGCGGATCGCCGCTCCCGAACCCCGCCCGGAAATCCTGGAACCGGTACCCACCGACGGCTGAGCCGTCAGCGGGTTTTCGACGGCTCAACCGCCCGAACCGGCGCGGCTCAGTGCGAGACGCGGTACTCCGGGGCCGCGGGCGCGGTACTGGCCGGTGCGAGCTGTGCGGGGTACCGGTGGGCGGGCGCAGAGGTCGCGGGATGCAGGAGGAAATAGCAGAACATCGCGGTGGCCACGACAGCGAGCACCGCGGACAGCAATTTGGCGGTGACGGCGGCCAGGTGGACGGTTCGGGTGTTCATGGGACCTGCTTCCGATGCGGTACCCGTGTGTCGTCGGAAAGATGCCGATCATTACTACGCCGATGGCGGCCGTCACAGAAGAGACAGCGTTAGGTCTGCGCCAGACTAACCGGTCAAGCGGGCGCGACCTGGCATTTCGGGCAGAAGTAGATTCCGCGTTCCCGCCGCGCCACCCGATCGCCGCGGGGCGCCGTCTCACCCAGCATCTCCACCCGGATCTGGGTGCCGCACCGTTGACAGGGCCACCGGATACGACCGTAGGCCAGCGGCCGCCACGGCGGTTCGTGCGCCGCGCGGTGCAGTACGCGGTGGGCCTCGTTCACCAGCGCGGGCAGATCGTCGACCGCCCCCACGGGTAGCGCCGGGTGGACTTTACGCAGATAGCAGATCTCGCTGCGGTAGATATTGCCGATTCCGGCGAGGTTTCGCTGGTCCAGGAGCGCGATTCCGATCGGGACCTCGGGGTCCCGGCTCAGCCGGGCCACCGCTTCCGCGGGGTCCCAGCCGGGGGCGAGCAGATCTGGGCCGAGGTGGTCGATGGCGATGTGCTCGTCGCGGCGGCGCAGGACCTCGACCAGTCCGAGGTCGAACCCCACCGCCTCCGATTCCGCGGTGCTCAGCACGACCCGCGCCCGGACCCGCGGTTTGGTCCAGCGCTGGCCGCAGTGGAAGATCCGCCAGGTGCCCTCCATCTTCAGATGGGTATGCACGCTGACCGTCTCGGTCCGGATGAACAGGTGCTTGCCGTAGCTGCCGACACTGTCCACGACCTGGTCTCGCAGGTCGACGGTCGCGTAGCGGGGCACCCGGAAATCGCTGCGAATCAGTGTCCGGCCCTCCAGTGCGGCCCGCAGCCGCCGGGCCGCGAGGAACACCACATCACCCTCGGGCACGGCGGCTCCGTTCCCGGCCGCACCGGCGCGCCGCGGTAACGGTGCAGATCATCGACGCCCCCGTAATCGCAGCCCCTGCGGGGTCGCGCTGAAACCGGCGTCGGTGAGGAACCCGGCGAAGGTGTTGCCGTGTACCGATTCACCGTCGACCCGGTCGATGACCAGCGAATCGATCCGGCCGTCCCGAACCAGACCGGCGAGGGCGCGGGCCGCGGCCTCCCGGGCAAGCGGATCTTCGGTGCAGGTGAGCATGGTTTTCCCGCCACGTTCCAGATACAGCACCAGATCGCCGTCCACCAGGACCACCAGCGCGCCGGCCTTGCGCCCCGGACGATGGCCGGCCGCGCCGGGGGTCTTGGGCCACGGGAGGGCGGCGCCGTACGGGTTGGCCGGATCGCAGGCAGCCAGCGCGAGGGCCACGCCGGTGGGCCGCCGGTCGCCGTCGAAGGATCGCAGCCTGTCCACGACATCGGTGGTGGAGAACTGGGCGCCACCGAGTGAGTCCACGAAATACCCGCGCCGGCAGCGGCCCCGGTCCTCGAATTCGCTGAGCACGCGATACAGCAGGGCGAACCCACCCGGAACGCCCTCGCCCTGCACCGCGCCCTTGGTCACCACTCCGTAGCGCTCCAGCAGCAGATCGGCGGTCGCGTGCGCGCGCACGGTGTTGTCGGTGACCCGGTCGGGTAGCAGCGACCACCGTCCGGCGACCGTCGGCGGCCCGGATCTGGTCGGCAACGCGGGCCGGGGCAGATAGGTACGGCCGCGGGGTGCCCGCCGCGGGGTGCGATGGCTGGCCGGAGCCCGGGTGGTTCCGGCCAGCCGGGACCGGACCGGGGCGAAAGTGTCACCGGAGACCAGGCCCGCCCACACCAGATCCCAGAGCGCCTCGGCGACCCCGGGATCGTCGAGGACGCCGGTGGCGTCCGCGAGCTGCCGGAAGAAGTACGCGCCGCCGCCCCCGGAGAGGCCGCCGGGCGGTACCGGCCGCCGCGGGCCGTCCGGGGCGGCCTCGCCGTCCGAACCGCCGGTGCCCGCCGCCGGTGCCCGTGCGGCCGGTTCGGCGCCCAGCGCGGTGAGCAGGGCGAGATGGAGATCGGTGAGTTCCACTTCGTCGGGTGGCGGGAGGGTCAGCGGCGCCTGATCGGCCGGATGCAACGCGATCCAGCCGTCCTTGGTGTTGATCGCGCCGTGCCCGGACCAGCGCACCTCACCGGTGGCCATGAGTTCGTCCAGGAGCGCCGGGCTGTAATCGCGCACCCGTGCGGGCAGGATCAGCGACTCCCAGGCCGAGGCGGGTGCGGCCACTCCCGCGAGCTGATCCACCACCGCGGCGACGCCGTCCAGGCCGCGTAGGTCCGTACCGCCGATATGTTGCCAATCGGGCAGGAACCGGCCCAGCGCCGCGGTGGCGACGGGTTCGATCTCGTGCCGGGCGGCGGCCAGACTCCGCCGCCGCAACCGGCGCAGCACCTCGCTGTCGCACCATTCCGACCCACCGGCCTCGGGTGTGAATTCGCCTTCCACGACGCGTTTCTCGGCGGCCAGTCGCTGTAGCGCGGTGGCGGCGACCGCGCTGCCCAGACCGAACCGGCGCGCCACCGCCTCGGTACCGAACGGACCGTGGGTACGGGCATAGCGCCCCACCAGATCGCCGAGCGGGTCGGCGACCGGTTCGATGAACGCGGCCGGCGTCCCGATCGGCAACGGGACCCCCAGCGCGTCGCGCAGCCGGGCGGCGTCTTCGACCGCGGTCCACCAGTTCTGCCCGGCGTAGGACACCTCGAGCGCGCGGCGGGCGGCGGCGAGCTGTGCGAACCATTCCGCGGGATCGTCGCGGCATCGCCGCCGGGCCTCGTCCGGGGTGAGTGGGCCGAGCAGGCGCAGCAGGTCCGCCAGACCTTCCGCGTCGCGGGCGGCGCGTTCGGGTGTCAGCCGTTGCAGTTCCCGTTCGGTCTGCTCGATGACCTCGGCGTCCAGCAGTTCCCGCAGTTCGACTCGGCCGAGCAGTTCGGCCAGCAGGCTCGAATCCAGTGAGAGCGCCGCCGCGCGGCGTTCGGCCAGTGGGCTGTCGCCGTCGTACATGAACTGGCCGATGTAGTCGAACAGCAGTGCGTTGGCGAAGGGCGAGGGCGTGGCCGTCTCGACCTCTACCAGCCGCACCTGACGACGGGCCACCTTGCCGAGCAGATCCCGTAACGCCGGCAGGTCGTACACATCGCGCAGGCATTCGCGCACGGTTTCCAGCAGGATCGGGAAGTCGGGGAATTTCCGGGCCACATCCAGCAACTGAGCCGAACGCTGGCGTTGCTGCCACAGTGGTGCGCGCCGCCCGGGATCGCGGCGGGGTAGCAGCAGCGCCCGGGCCGCGCATTCCCGGAAACGCGAGGCGAACAGGGCCGAACCGCCCACCTGTTCGGTGACCAGATCGTCGATCTCGTCGGGCTCGAAGACGAAGAGTTCGGCACCGGGCGGTTCGTCGGTGGTATCGGGCAGCCGTACCACGATCCCGTCGTCGGAGGCGTTGGGCGCGGCATCCACGCCGAACCGTTCCCGCAGCCGGGAGCCGACCGCCAGGGCCCAGGCCGCGTGCACCGGCATGCCGAAGGGGGAGTGCAGGATCAGCCGCCAGTCGCCCAGTTCGTCACGGAACCGCTCGACCACCAGCGTGCGGTCGGTGGGCAGGCGGCCGGTGGCCGCGCGCTGATCCTCCAGCAGGGCACGCAGGTTACCGATCGCGTTCTCGTCGAGACCGGCGGTGGCGGTGCGGGCGGTGAAATCGGCTCCGGCGGTATCCGACCCGGCGTTGCGCACGAATTCGCCCAGCGCGGCACCCAGTTCGGCCGGGCGGCCCAGTGAATCGCCGTGCCAGAACGGTAACCGGCCGGGATGTCCGAACGCGGGAGTGACCAGGACGCGGTCGTAGGTGATGTCCTCGATCCGCCAGCTGGTGGCACCCAGCGCGAAGACATCGCCCACCCGGGATTCGTACACCATCTCCTCGTCGAGTTCGCCTACCCGTGAGGCCTTCTCACCGACCATGTACACCGCGAACATGCCGCGATCGGGGATGGCGCCGCCGGAGGTGACGGCCAGGCGCTGCGCGCCCGGGCGGCCGGTCAGGGTGCCGGCGTCGCGATCCCAGACCAGCCGGGGCCGCAGTTCGGCGAACTCGTCGGAGGGGTAGCGCCCCGACAACAGATCCAGCACGGCCTCGTAGGACGAACGGGGCAGCGCGGCATAGCTTCCGGCGGCGCGCACGGTATCGAACCAGGCGTCGACGTCCAGCGGCTCCAGCGCGCAGGCCGCGACGGTCTGCTGCGCCAGGATGTCCAGCGGATGCGCCGGGATCTTCAGCGCCTCGATCTCGCCGGACAGCATCCGCTGGGCCGCCACCGCGCAGTGCACGACATCGGTGCGGTGTTTCGGGAAGACCACCCCGCGCGATATCTCGCCCACCTGGTGCCCGGCGCGGCCGATCCGCTGCAGGCCGCTGGCCACCGAGGGCGGCGCCTCCACCTGCACGACGAGATCCACCGCGCCCATATCGATACCGAGTTCGAGGCTGCTGGTGGCCACCACGCATCGCAGGCGCCCGCTTTTCAGGTCGTCCTCGATGAGGGCGCGCTGTTCCTTGCTCACCGAACCGTGGTGCGCGCGGGCGAGCAGGGTGTCCGCGCCGTGGCTCACCTCGGTGGACGGGCCGAGCTGGGCCGGCGGGGCGTGCGCGGTATCGGGGCCTTCGCCGAGGCGGTCGGCGTAGGTCTCGTTGAGACGGGCGGTGAGCCGTTCGGCCAGCCGCCGCGAATTGGCGAAGACGATCGAGGACCGATGGGCCAGAACGAGATCGACGATGGCCTCGTCCACATGCGGCCACAGCGAACCGGGCTGGTCGGAATCACCCGGTTCGGTCATATCGGGGATCGGCACCCGGACAGACAGATCGAAGGTCTTGGGCGCGGGCGGCGAGACGATGGTGATCGGCGCCGAACCCACCAGGAACCGGCCGACCTCCGCCGGCGGGCGCACCGTCGCGGACAGGCCGATGCGCTGAACGGGTGTCTCGGTGAGGGTGTCGAGCCGGGCCAGGGACAGCGCCAGATGCGAGCCGCGTTTGGATCCGGCGATGGCGTGCACCTCGTCGACGATGACCGTGCGCACACCGCGCAGGGTGTCGCGGGCCGCCGAGGTGAGCATCAGGAACAACGATTCGGGAGTGGTGATGAGGATATCGGGCGGCGTACGCTGCAGCCGCCGCCGCTCCTGGGCGGTGGTATCGCCGGAACGGACGCCGACGCTGATCTCCGGGGCCGGCAGTCCCAGCCGCCGGGCCGTCTGGCGCACTCCCACCAGCGGGGCGCGCAGGTTGCGCTCCACATCCACCGCCAGCGCCTTCAGCGGGGAGATGTAGAGCACGGAAGTGCCCTCCGAAGACGGCTCGGCCGGTTCGGCCGGTTCTGCCGCGGCGAGCCGGTCGATCGCCCACAGGAACGCCGACAGGGTCTTACCCGAGCCCGTGGGGGCGATCACCAGGGTGTGCTCCCCGGCCGCGATGGCGCGCCACGCGCCCAGCTGCGCGGCCGTCGGCGCCGGGAAGGCGCCGTCGAACCACTGCTGGGTGGCGGGCGAGAACTCGGTCACGGAACCCAGTGTGCACCCGGCCACCGACAGGCGGCCGGGTGCGCGGACGCGGGCGCCGTCAGGTCAGGGACCCGTCGACCATTTCGGGCAGATCGGGATCGAGGACGGGCGGCCCGTGGAGATCGGGAATACGGGAATCGCGGACGAGCCCCGCCAGCCGAACCAGATCCTCGGTGGTCACGCCGCCGACCGGGCGGAACTCCCGGTCGAGCCGGCGGCGGAGGAATTCGCTACGAGATATTCCCAGTAGATCGGCTTGCCGGTCGATTTCGTCGATCACCGCGCCGGGCACGGCCCGGATGTGGATATCCGTCATTCCTCGATCACCTCCTGCTCGCAGTGGCACGGGGCCGGGAGCCGGCGCGCTACCGAGCCGGCGACCGGTGACAGTCCGGTGTTTCTATGCTGCGACAGTGCCTGGTGTTCGTAAACTCGACCTGATCTCCCACGGTGTCACCGAGGCGTTGCGGGCGGCGCGCTTCCCGTCCGACGAACCGCTGACCCCGGCGGGGCGGGCGGCGCTGGCGGAGCGGGCTGTCGAACCACCGGCGAACGCGCTGGTGCTCGCGGGCCCGGAGCGGCGGACCAGAGAGACCGCCGAAGTTCTCGGCCTGGACGCCGCGCCACTATCGAGGTTACGCGATCTCGACGCCGGCGCCTGGCACGGTGCATCGTTTGACGACCTCTCGGCCGGGGAGGTGAGCCGCTGGCTCACCGAACCCGGCTACCGCGGTCACGGCGGCGAGTCCGTTCTGGATCTGTGCGAACGGGTCGGCGGCTGGCTGGACGATCTCACCCGCGAGCCGGTCACCGCCACGTTCGCGGTCACGCACCCCGCGGTCGTGCGCGCGGTGCTGATCCGCGTTCTGAACGCGGCGCCCGAGTCGTTCTGGCGCATCGATGTGGCCCCGGGCAGCCGGGTTCGTCTGCACTACCGCGGCGCGTGGACGCTGCGGTTGCCGTGACATCGCGCTGCCTCGGCACCGGGGGCACCCTCGCCGGGTACGGCCTATCCCAGAGGCACCGAGGTGCCGCGCGACAGTGGGAAATCGCGGAAGGTCATGCTCGCCGGTACCGATTCGGCCGGCACCCCGTACACCAGATGCGTGCCCATCGATTCGCCCGGCTGTAGTGACCGCGGAGCGGCCGCGGATGCTGACCGCACGGCGGTGGCGGTCACATCGGGGGCGAAGGTGCCGCCGGCCGTATCGTGCAGTTCCTGCCCGACCGGCATATAGGTCTTCGGGTCGGCGGCGATATTGCGGACGGTGAAGCTGACCACCACGAAGCTGCCCTCGGCCCGTTCGAAACCGACCGCCCGCACCCCCGACTCCACATTCCGGACGACGAACTCGAAATTGCCGTCGCGGACCGGGTCCCCGGGCGCCGGGGCGGGACCGGGCGCGCTGTCGCCGCCGCCGGTGAAGACATGGAACGATCCGGCGCCGTCCACCAGCGCGGCCACGCACCCGCCGATGAGGATCAGCGGGACCACGACCAGGATGATCAGCCACAGCAGGAACCGGGGAAAACGGCGTCTCCGGCGCCGGGGCGGGGTGGGGGTACGGCCCCGCGGCGGACGCCGTGCGGGCGCGGGCCGGCGCGGGGCGGGGGCCACCGGCGGGTTCGGGCCGCCGTGGGTGCCCGCACGGGGGTCGTACGGGCCGCCCGCGCCGCGGTATCCGGTTTCGGCCCGGGTGTAGGAGCGGGTCGCCGGATGGGCGGGCTGCGGGGCGGGCGCGGGGGGCGCGTACTCGGTGTAGGCGCGGGTGCCCGGGAGCGCGGCGGCCTCGTAGCGGCGAGTCGCCGGCAGGTCCGGGGCGGGTGCTTCGTAGCGGCGGGTGGCGGCGGGGACCGCACCCACTTCGTAATGCCGGGTGCCGGGATGTTCCGCCGGTACCGCGGGACCGCGACCGGCGAGGGCTTCGTCGGCGGCGCGGGCGAACTCTCCGGCGCTCGGATAGCGGTGGTCCGGATCCTTGGCCAGCGCCCGCGCGATCACCCGGTCCAGTCCGGCCGGTATCTCCGGGGCCACGGCGCGAACGCTCGGCGGCGCGGCGGTGAGATGGTCGTGCATCTGCCGGGCGGGATCGGTATCGCCGAAAGGTCGTGCTCCCGAGAGACTTTCGAACAGCACGCACCCCAGCGAATACACGTCGGCGCGGGCATCGGTGGTGCCGGTGAACCGTTCGGGTGCCATATAGGCCCAAGTCCCGACCGCCAGCCCCGAGGCGGTGAGCGCGGTGCTGCCCGCGCCGTGCGCGATGCCGAAATCGATCAGATAGGCGAAACCGTCGGGCCGGACGACGATATTGGACGGTTTCACGTCTCGGTGGACCAGGCCCGCCCGATGCGCGGCGTCGAGGGCAGCGCCGATCTGGGACACCACTGCGACCGCGCGAGCGGGGGACAGGGCGCCCTCCCGGCGCAGGATATGGGATAGATCCTCGCCCTCGACGAATTCCATCTCGATGAACAACCGGCCGTCCAGCTCGCCGTGGGCATGGATCGGCACGATATGCCGGTCGTGCAGGCGGGCGGCGAGTTCGGCCTCGCGTTCGAATCGGCTGCGGTAGGTGGGGTCCGCGGCGAGTTCGGCCGGCAGCAACTTCAGCGCGACCCGCCGAGCCGGGCGTCCCCCGGCGGGATCGGCGGTGGCCAGCCACACCTGGCCCATTCCACCCTGGCCGAGCAACCGTTCGAGCCGGTAGCGGCCCAATCGCCCGCCGGTCATGACCCATCCTTCCTGCCACCGTGGCCCGTATCGGTGCACCGGGCGCGGTGCTGCCGGCCCGGGAGCGGGCCCGGCCTGTACACGACAGTAACCGCGCGGGCCGCACGGGCACAGTGTGAGGTCACCGACGCGGGGGCTCGGCCGCCCGACCGCGCCGACGGTGACAGTGGTGTGTGCGAAGGTTTCCGGATGGAAGCGATCGAGATCAATGCCGGCGCGTGGTATCTGCGCGCGCTGCGGGCCGACGATCGGATAGACGACAGGCCGGCCCTGGCGGCGGGCGGGGTGACCGATCCGGATCATGTGGCGCGGCGCGGTGCGCAATGGGAAGCGGAGACCCATTTCTCGTGGGCGGTGTGCGACCCGGTGACCGCGGAAATGGTGGCCGAGATCGGCGTCACCCCGCAGGCCGATGGCACAGCGCGGATCGACGGCTGGGCCCGGTCCGGCTACGAGCACGCACTCGACGCCGGGCGGGCGGCGGTCCGCCGGTTCGCGGAGGACGCACTGGGGTTGCGTCCGCAATCCTGACCGCCGCCGCGGTTCAGCGCATCCCGGTCAGCACCCGGTCCAGCGCGGCGACCGCGGCGATCAGTTCCTCGGGCGTCACGATCAGCGGCGGCCGGAACCGGATACCGGACGGCCCGGTCCCGATCATCAGGACTCGCTCGCGTTCGCGCAGCTCGGTGAGCACGGCATCGCGGAACCCGCTGTCGGGCAGCGTGATCGCGCACATCAGCCCACGTCCGCGCGGTTCGGTGACCACCGGATGGCGGTCGGCGAGATCACGCAGCAGATCTACGAGCTGATTACCCAGCAGGGCGGCCCGCCGGATCAATCCATCGCGTTCGACGACCTCCAGGATCCGCCGGGTCCGCACCATATCCGTGAGATTGCCGCCCCAGGTGGAATTGAGACGCGAGGAGACGGCGAAGACGTTGTCGGGCACCTCGTCCACCCGGCCGCCGGCCATGATCCCGCACACCTGCGTCTTCTTGCCGAACGCCACCACATCGGGTTCCAGCCCGAACTGCTGGTAGGCCCAGGTGGTTCCGGTCATGCCGACACCGGTCTGCACCTCGTCGACGATGAACAGCGCGTCGTTGGCATGGCACAGCCGCTGCATCGCCCGCAGGAACTCCGGGCGCATATGGCGGTCGCCGCCCTCGCCCTGGATGGGTTCGGCGATGAAGCACGCGATGCCGTTGGGGCGGTCGGCGAAGGCGCGGACCGCCTGATCGAGAGCGCGCTGCTCGGCGGCGGCGATATCGTCGGAAGCGCCGTAGCAGGGGGTTTCGATCCGGGGCCAATCGAAGGCCGGGAAGCGCTCGGTTTTCACCGGATCGGTGTTGGTCAGCGACAGCGTGTAGCCGGTGCGGCCGTGGAACGCGCCGGTGAGGTGCAGTACGCCGCCCTCCTGGCCGGGACGGGTCGTGCGGCCGTGGCGCTCGTTGTGCCGGCTCTTCCAGTCGAACGCGGTCTTCAGCGCGTTCTCCACCGCGAGCGCGCCGCCGTCGATGAAGAACAGATGCGGTAGCCGCGGGTCGCCGAGTACCCGGACGAACGTGTCCACGAATCCGGCCAGCTCCACGGTGTAGATATCGGAGTTGCTCGGCTTGTTCACTGCGGCCGTGGTCAATTCGTTGCGGAACCCGGCGTCGCCGGCCAGCGCGGGATGGTTCATACCCAGTGCGCTGGAAGCGAAGAACCCGAACATATCGAGGTAGGAGGTGCCGTCCCGGGCGTCCACCAGACAGCAGCCGTGGGAGGCGGGCAGGTCGAGAACCAGATCGAAGCCGTCGGCGAGGATGCTCGCTGCCAGCGACTCGTGCACGCGCGCGGCGGGGATTCGGCGGTGGGCCGTGCCATCGCCGTTGCCGGACCGTTCCAGTTCGATGGTCACATATCGACGGTACGGGAGCCGCAAAGGACTTGTCGGGAAATTTTCCTGACAAGTCCATAACAAGACGGAGTTGTTACGTGATCAACTACTTTTCGTAGAATGTCTGCAGGATGATGGTGCTCCGCGTGCGGACGTTGGCCGTCGCCCGGATCTGCTGTAGCAGCTGTTCCAGATGCCGCGGCGAGGCCACCCGGACGAGCAGGATGTAGCTCTCGTCGCCCGCCACCGAATGGCAGGCCTCGATACCCGGCAGATTCTGCAGCAGCGCCGGAGCGTCATCGGGCTGGGACGGGTCGAGAGGAGTGATCGCGACGAATGCCGACAGTAACTGTCCCAATGCCTCGGGATCGACGTTCGCGGTATACCCGCGGATCACGCCGCGCGCCTCGAGCCTGCGCACCCGGGACTGCACGGCGGATACCGAAAGGCTCGCCTTCTCGGCCAGATTGGACAGGGTCGCCCGTCCATCGGCCATCAGTTCCCGGATCAGCAGGCGATCGATCTCATCCAGGGGTGGTTTTGCCGGTGTTTCCGCCATCAGCGAAGGCTAACGTAGGCGACACACCGCCGGAACTCAGTTGTGAACGTTCATTCTCCGGCTGTGCCATTCGCGCAGCGTATTTCGTCCGGCCGAACCCGAGGAGTTCGCGATGACAGAGATCGACAGCGAGAATCCGGTCCTGGCTCCGGCCCACCGGATCGGGGAATTGTTGCGCGGGATGGGGCTGTCCCACCCCGCCTCCGGTGACCTACTCGTCCGGTGCCCGATCAACGGTGAACTGCTGATCGGGCTGCGGCCCGATACCCCCGCCGAGATCGACGCCGCCATCGCCGACGCGGCCGCGGCATTCAGCGCGTGGCGTCTGGTCCCCGCGCCGCAACGCGCCGCGGTGGTGCGCGAACTGGCCGTACTGCTGCGCCGCCACCAGGACGAACTGGCCGAACTGGTCACGCTGGAGGTCGGCAAGATCCCGGCCGAGGCGCGCGGCGAAGTGCAGGAGATGATCGATATCTGCGATTTCGCCGTGGGACTGTCACGCCAGCTCTACGGCTACACCATGCCTTCGGAACGTCCGGGGCACCGGCTCATGGAAACCTGGCATCCGCTCGGGGTGGTCGGGGTGATCTCGGCCTTCAACTTCCCGGTGGCGGTCTGGGCCTGGAATACCGCGATCGCGCTGGTCTGCGGCGACGCCGTGGTGTGGAAACCGTCGGAACGCACGCCGGTGACCGCGCTGGCCTGCCACGGACTCCTCGGCCGGGCGGCCCGCGCGGCCGGCGTGGACGAACGAATCCACCGGCTGATCCTCGGGACCGCCGACGCGGGCGCGCGGCTGGTGGACGACGAACGGGTGGCGCTGGTCAGCGCGACCGGCTCGGTCGCCATGGGCCGGAAGGTGGCGCCGCGGGTGGCCGCCCGATTCGGCCGCTGCCTGCTGGAACTGGGCGGCAACAATGCCGCCGTGGTCACCCCGTCGGCCGATCTGGACCTCGCCGTGCGCGGCATCGTCTTCGCCGCCGTCGGCACCGCCGGGCAACGGTGCACGACGCTGCGCCGGCTCATCGTCCACACTTCTGTCGCCGACGAACTCCAGACCCGGCTGGTCGACGCCTACAGGCAACTGCGCGTGGGCAACCCGCTCGACCCCGGCGTCCAGATCGGCCCGCTGTGCGCCCCCGACGCGCTGACGGGCATGCGCGACGCGCTGGACCGGGCCCGCCGCGACGGCGGCGACCTGCTCTACGGCGGCGAGCAGGTGGTGTTCGACGAATACCCCGACGCGCAGTACGTCCGCCCGGCCATCATCCGGATGCCCGACCAGACGGATGTGGTCCGCGAGGAGACCTTCGCGCCGATCCTGTACGTCCTCACCTACGACGATTTCGATACCGCGCTCGCGCTGCACAACGGCGTGCCCCAGGGGCTGTCGTCGGCGGTCTTCACCACCGACCAGCGGGAGGCCGAACGCTTCCTCGCCGCCGACGGGTCCGACTGCGGTATCGCCAATGTGAACATCGGAACCTCCGGCGCGGAGATCGGCGGGGCGTTCGGCGGGGAGAAACACACCGGCGGTGGGCGGGAATCGGGGTCGGACGCGTGGAAGGCCTATATGCGTCGCGCCACCAACACCGTCAACTACTCCCGCGATCTGCCGCTGGCCCAGGGGATACGGTTCTGAGATATTGGCGCGGCTTCGCCGCGCGGGGTTCGGCCCCTGAAGCGTCTGCTGTCAGCG
>NZ_JBSFRU010000079.1:0-20628 GCF_053589395.1 Nocardia sp. NPDC003345 | reverse complement strand
ACTCGATGCGCTTGGCCTTCGGGTTGTTGCCGGTGACCGGGATGCGGACCGCGGCGGAGCGGTTGCGCTGCGAGTACACCAGGTTGATCGGGGCCTCGAAGCCCGGGACCAGGCGGTGGTAGGAGTTCACCGTCGGGTTGGTGAACGCCAGCAGCGACGGCGCGTGGTGCAGGATGCCGCCGATGTAGTGGCGGGCCAGATCCGACAGGCCGCCGTAGCCGGCCTCGTCGTGGAACAGCGGCTTGCCGTCCTTCCACAGCGACTGGTGGGCGTGCATACCCGAGCCGTTGTCGCCGAACAGCGGCTTCGGCATGAAGGTGACGGTCTTGCCCTCGGCCCAGGCGGTGTTCTTGACGATGTACTTGAACAGCTGCAGATCGTCGGCCGCACCCAGCAGGGTGTTGAACTTGTAGTTGATCTCGGCCTGGCCGGCGGTGCCGACCTCGTGGTGGCCGCGCTCCAGCTCGAACCCGGCGTTCTGCAGGTTGGTGGAGATCTTGTCGCGCAGGTCGACGTAGTGGTCGTAGGGGGCGACCGGGAAGTACCCGCCCTTGTTACGGACCTTGTAGCCGCGGTTCGGGCTGCCGTCGGGGTTGGTGGCCGAACCGGTGTTCCAGGAACCGGAGATCGACTCGACCTCGTAGAAGGCGCCGTTCATGGCGGAGTCGTAGCGGACCGAGTCGAAGATGTAGAACTCGGCCTCGGCGCCGAAGTACGCGGTATCGGCGATACCGGTGGAGCGCAGGTACTCCTCGGCCTTGCGCGCGATATTGCGCGGGTCACGGGAGTAGGACTCACGGGTGAAGGGGTCGTGCACGAAGAAGTTCATGTTGAGCGTCTTCGCCGCACGGAACGGGTCGAGCTGCGCGGTGCTGTAGTCGGGCAGCAGCAGCATGTCGGACTCGTCGATGGACTGGAAGCCCCGCACCGAGGAACCGTCGAAGGCCAGGCCCTCCTCGGCGAGGTCGGTGGTGAAGGCCTTCGCCGGGATGGAGAAGTGCTGCTGCACACCGGGCAGATCGCTGAACCGGATGTCGACGTACTCGACATCCTGATCCGCGATGTACTTGATGACCTCGTCGGCCGTGCTGAACGTCACGTAGTTCTCCTTACGGATAGATTCCCAGCCAGTATCGAATGCAGGGCGTCGCGCCCCGACGCTATGGACAGGGTGTTTCCCGCCAGTCAAGAGTGTGTTTCGCCAGTGTTACACGTCGTGTCGGTGGGGTGTCTTCGGCCACGCCACGAACAGCGGGTTCGGCTCCGGGCCCGGGATCGGGCCCACGACCGGCGGCAACGCCGGGTTTGTCCGGATAATCCCAGCGGAGCGTCGGCGGAGCCTACGCCTATTCTGGGGAGCATGGCACGTATCACCGGCTCCTGGCTCTCCGGCCCTCCCGTCGTCCCGGGTGCGGGTGACGACGACTACGCGGGCGCCGGGCTGGGGTTGCCGCGCGAGGGCGCCGGATCGCTGCCGGGCATGTTCCGGCGAGTGGTCGCGATGCTGGTCGACTGGCTGATCGCGGTCGGGATCTCGGCGCTCATCGCGCAGGGGATGCCGGCCTCCTCGGTGAACCTGGGCCTCTGGTTCGTGATCGGGGTCGCGGCGGTGACGCTGTTCGGCTTCACCCCGGGGCAGTACTTCCTGCGCATCCGGGTGAGCCGGGTGGACGCCGAGGCGCCGGTCGGATTCCTGCGGGCGCTGGGACGTCAGGTGCTGCTGGTGTTCGTGATCCCCGCGCTGTTCACCGATGCGGACGGGCGCGGTATGCACGACCGCGCGACCGGGACCGCGGTGGTCCGCTCCCGCTGACCCGGCCGCGGCGGATCAGCGTCGGCGGATGGTGCGCTGCATTCCGCGCATCTTGGCGTTGGTCGGCATCGGGCCCTTCGGCATCGCCGGACCGCCGCTGCGCGAACTCAGCGCGCTGAGCCGGCCCTCGATCTGGTCCATCCGCTTGGTGTCGATATTGCGCGGCAGCTTGGTGAGGTAGCGCTGCAGTTCCTTGAGCGGGACCTGGCCCTCCTCGTTACCGACGACCACGTCGTAGATGGGGGTGTCGCCGATGAGCCGGGCGGTGCGCTTCTTCTCCTGGGCCAGCAGCGAGCGCAGCCGCTGCGGTGAGCCCTCGGCCACGAAGATCACCCCGGGCAGGCCGATCACCCGGTGCACGGCGTCGAGCTGGGTGGTGGCGGCGATACCGTTGCTGACCCGCCATTTGCCCTGCAGGTTGTCCAGCACCCAGGCGGCCGCCCCGGCCTGGCCTTCGGCTTTGCCGTAGACGCTGCGCTGCACCCGGCGCCCGAAGATGATGAAAGCGAACAGGACGCCCAGCAGCAGGCCCAGCGGCAGCAGGAACCACTGCACGCCGAAAAGGAACCCGATCCCGAACAACACCAGCGTGGTGACCAGGATGGCGCCGATCATCAGCGGCAGCAGCAGCTTGTCCTCTTTGCGCTGCATCTGGAACGCCTGCCAGATCTGCTGACGACGTTCCTTCGACTGTGCCTTGCGCGCCGCTTTCGCGGCGGCTTTCGCCTCTTTGTCGGCTTTGCCTGCTGCCATGGTTCCCAGAATAATGCCCACCCCGCGGCCTCCGGCCACGGGACAGGGGCTCGGTCGCCTGCCGGGGCGGGACCGGGTCGGCAGGCGGCCCGGGTCATGCGCCGGCGGGCTTGCGCGCCGGAGGAGAATGCAGGAATGTCTGCGAACCTCGAGTCCCGGCCGTCCACCGGAGCACCGGTGGACGACGCCACCGCCGAACGGCTCGCCGTGGCCCTGCGCTGTGTCACGGTGTCCAGAGAGGAGGTGGCCCGGGACGCCAACGGCGGCGAGGTCCGGATGGACCTCGGGCATACGCGCCCGGCCGAATACGACCTCGATGTGGAGTTCGGCCGGCTCGAAGCCCACCTCGAGGAGTCGTTCCCGCTGGTGCACGCCGACTTGGAGCTGGAGAAGTTCGGGCACAGCCGGCTCTACACCTGGCGCGGCACCGACCCCTCCCGCACGGCCGCCATCCTGCTGGCCCACCAGGATGTGGTACCCGCCGGTGACCCGCCCGCCTGGACCCATCCCCCGTTCGCGGGGGTCGTCGACGACGAGTTCATCTGGGGACGCGGCGCCATCGACGACAAGAGCCGGGTGCTGGCGATCCTGGAGGCCGTGGAGGCCGCGCTCGCGGCGGGCGAGCGCCCGCGTCACACCGTCTACCTCGCCTTCGGCCACGACGAGGAGGTATTCGGCGACTCCGGCGCGGTGCTGATGGCGGCCCGGCTGCGGGAACTCGGGGTGCGCGCGGATCTACTGCTGGACGAGGGCGGCGTGATCACCGACGGCATCGTCGACGATGTGCGGGTGCCGGTGGCGACGATCATGCTCGGCGAGAAGGGGTACGCGACGATCCGGTTGTCGGTCTCGGACAAGGGCGGGCATTCGTCCATGCCCGGGAAACAGACCGCGGTCGGCCGGCTGAGCCGCGCGGTCGGCCGGATCCAGGATCATCCGATGCCGCTGCGAGTGACACCCGTGGTCACCGATATGCTCGCCCGCCTGCGCCCCCACCTGCCCCCGACCAAACGGCGGCTGGTGGGGTTGGCGGGTTTCGCGGCACCGGTGATCGGGCGGATCATGGCCGCCACCCCGCAGACCGAATCGCTGGTGCGCACGACCACCGCGCCCACGGTGATCCGGGGCGGGGTGAAGGCGAATGTGCTGCCGCAGCAGGCCGAGGCCTTGGTCAATTTCCGTATCCTGCCCGGGGATTCGGTGGAATCGGTGCTCGCGCACTGCCGCCGGACCGTGCGCGATCCGGAGGTTCGGATCGAAGCGGTGGGAATGTCGTCGGAGCCCTCCCCCACCACCACACCCGGACCCGGTTTCGAGCTGATCGCCCGGATCACCCGGCAGGTGGTCCCGGGCGCCGCCGTGACCACCGGTCTGGTGCCGGGCGCGACCGATTCGCGCCACTACGACGACCTCGCCGAAACCCGCTGCAATTTCGCGCCGATCCGCCTCACCGCAACGGATCTGGAACGGATCCACGGCAACGACGAACGGCTGTCGCGGGTGAACTACGCCCGGCTCATCGATTTCAACCGGCGCCTCGTCACCGCGCTCTCCGAGCCGGTCCCGGCCACTGACTGACGGGTCCGGCACATCAGGACGGCGCCGCTGGGTACTCCCCTCCACGCTGACCGTATTCACCGACTTCCAGGGAGAAACCCGGCGATGCGCTTTCCGCCTTCGCTGCGGCCTCCGCTCGACGCACGCACCCGCTTCCAAGGAGAGCAGCCAATGACCGACCAGGAGATCTCGGCACCGCGAGGGGAATTCGAGCGCAACGGGCGCCGGATCGCCCGGCGTTCCTGGCTACCCGGCACCCCGGCGCGCGGGGTGGCCGTCCTCGTGCACGGAGTGGCCGAACATTCGGGCCGCTACGAATTCGTGGGGCGCACGCTGGCCGCCGCGGGGTTCGCGGTGCACGCGCTCGACCATATCGGGCACGGGGAATCGGCCTCGATCGGCGCCCGCGCCAATATCGATTCCGTCGAGGACGCCGCGGACAATGTGGCGGCCTTGCTGGAGCTGGCGCGTGCGGAGCATCCCGGGCTGCCCGCCTTCGTGATCGGGCATTCGATGGGCGCCTTGATCACCCTCTACTTGGCCACCCGCGCTCCGCTCGACGTGGCCGGTGTGGTGGTGTCGGCACCGCCGCTGATCATCGACGCCGGCAACCCCGCGCAGCGGCTGCTCGCTCCGGTGCTCACCCGGATAGCACCCGATCTGGGTGTGCTGAAACTGGATTCGTCGCAGATCAGCCGCGATCCGGCAGTGGTCACCGCCTACGACGAGGACACGCTGGTGTACCGGGGCAAATTGCCCGCCCGGACCGCGACCGAGATCCTCACCGCCGCCAACCGGGTTCTCGACCGGTTGCCGCGGTTGCTCGTGCCGACCCTGGTGCTGCACGGTACCGCCGATGCCATCGCCGCACCGGCGAGTACCGACCGGATCGAACAGCAGGCCGGGACGGCCGATCTCACGGTTCGCCGCTACGACGGCCTCTACCACGAGGTCTTCAACGAACCCGAGCGCGCCCAAGTGCTCGCGGATGTGGTGTCCTGGCTCGACGCCCACGTCCCGGCCGCGTAGCCGACCACGGGCCGGGGTGTTTCCGCACCCCGGCCCGGCCGGCTACTCGTACTCGGTGAGGCAGGCCTTCGCCCCGTCGAAGACCCCGAGCCGGAACGCCTCCAGGCGCAGATAACCCTCGGGCACGATCTCACCGTTCACATCCGCGGCCGCCATCCCGTCGGACAGCAGCCCCGAGACCGCCTCGTCGAGATCACCGGCGGACAAACGCAGCGCGCTGTCCGGACGGCTCAGGGCGGTGGTCACCGCGCCGGAGAGGCAGGCGGTGCGCAGCCCCGCGGTCTCGGCTCCGGTGAGGGTGAGCCCGCTGTCGTTCTGGTAGGCGAGTGTGTAGCGGGAGACGAATACGACGAAGGCGTTGTAGTCGCCCGCGACGATGGCCGACAGCGGCTCGTCCTGATCCGCGTTCTCGCCCGCGCGTTCGGCCAGCGCGGCGACATCGGTGCCGATCACCTCGTCCGCCGGGCAGTATCCGACCGGGTCGGCGGGGGTGGCGTCGGCGCAGCGCACCGGGGCGCCCTCGTACTCGTAGCCCGGGGTCCGGCCGACCGGCAGGATATCGGCGAGCGCATCCGCCATATCCTCCAGCGAATCCTCGGTGACCGCGAGCTGCATGTACTCCTCCCCCGGATCGAAGGTCACCGGGAGCCCGGCGCGGCGCTGTTCGATCTCGTCCTCGTCGATGGCGGCGCAGGCCTCGGCGCCGTCGGTGTAGCCCATCTGCACGGCCGTGACCCGCTCGAACGCACTGCCGTGCACGTTCTCCGGATTGTCGGGGTCGCGATCGCGGACCGCGACCGTGGCGGCCAGGACGCCGTTCAGCCCCTCGCCGGTGTTGAGGCCGAAATGCCGGGAATCGCCCTCGGCGACATGGCGCAGGAACACCCCCGCGAGACAGTCGGCCTGTTGTTCGGCGACCAGGCCCGACGATTCGTCGGTCGCGATCCCGGCGGGAATCTGCAGCGCGTGCCCGTATTCGTGGGCCAGCACCATCACCACGGCCATCTCGCCGAACCGGTCCACGAGTTCGGGCAGCAGCACGCCCCGATCCCAGCCGATGGTCTCGTCGGTACCGCAGTAGGCGGCGTTCACCAGTTCGTGGGTGCTGATCCCGCAGAACTCGACCGAATCGCGTTCGCGGGCCGTGGCGTCCCAGGAGATCAGCCGTGAGACCGGGCGGAATTCGCCCGGGAAGGTCGCCGCGTAGTTCTCGGTCCAGAATTCCTCGATATCGGCGACCGCGTTGAGCGCGAGCCGGTCGATTTCGCCGCCGTCGCTGTTCTCGGCCTGCCGGTCGGTATCGGGCACCCCGTCGCGCGGCCCGTTCGGCCCCGTACTCGTGGTGGCCCCGGTGATCACCCACGGATTCTCGGGGTCGATCCCGTCGCGCGCCGAACTCGCCTCCGAACACGCCGACAGCGATACCGCGAGTATCGCCGCGGCCGCCGCGACCACCAGCCGCGACCACCGTGTCCTGGTCATTACTGCCTCCCCGGTTCCCGGCCGGGCCCCACGGGCCCGGCGCCGCCGGTCCGCGCGAGCGGCGCGGCCGGACCGAGGATCATCGAATCACAAGGCGGGCAACGTCGTACAGGAAAGAAAGCGCGGGCGGGCGGTTCACCTCGGTCTATAGGGCCGGCGAGGGCGGCCGTTAGCATCCGCTCCGGCCTACACTGACCCCGGAACCGCCCGAGGAGGACCCGTGTACGTCGAGGAATTCCGCGCACCCGGCGCGCTGACGGCCGAGGCCGCCGAGGAACTGGCCGGTTGCCTGCCCGGCTGCACCTCGCGCGTCACCGTCGCGGCCAACGACCACATGGTGAACCTGCCGGTGCTGCCCTGGTGCTGGGCCGACCTCGGAATCGAAACGGGCACCCCGGTGACGGTCACCGCATACGGCGGTTACCGGCCCGCCGATCTGGAGGACCGCCGAACACTGGAGAAATTGATTACCCGATTCCGGTCCCTCGGCGCACCTGCTCGCCGCTGACAGGCCCGGGCCTCAGCCCCCGAACACCCGCTCCACCACCGCGCGGGCCCGCCGGGTGACCCGCAGATAGTTGTCGAGGAATTCACCGCCGTCGTCGTTGGGCCAGCCCGCCACCCGGGCCACCGCCGACAACGTCGTACCCGGCCCGGGCAACTGATCCGACGGCTTACCGCGGACCAGGACCAGGGCGTTGCGGGCCGCGGTGGCCGTGATCCACGACTGCCGCAGCAGGTCGGTATCCACCGGGTCGAGCAGTTGCGCCCGCTCGATCACGTCCAGTGATTCCAGCGTCGAGGTGTTGTGCAGCTCCGGGATCTCGTGCGCGTGCCGCAGCTGCAGCAGTTGGACGGTCCATTCGATATCGGCCAGTCCGCCGCGGCCGAGTTTGGTGTGGGTCGCGGGGTCGGCGCCGCGCGGTAGCCGTTCGGAATCGACGCGGGCCTTGATCCGGCGGATCTCGCGTACCGCGTCACCGGAGACGCCGCCGGACGGGTAGCGCACCGGATCGATCTTGTGCAGGAAGCGCAGACCCAGGTCCTGGTCACCGGCCACCTGGTGGGCGCGCAACAGGGCCTGCACCTCCCACGGTTGCGCCCACTGCCGGTAGTAGGCGTCATAGGCGGTGAGCGTGCGGACCAGCGGCCCGCTGCGGCCCTCCGGGCGCAGTCCCGCGTCGACCTGCAGGGGCGGGTCGGTGCTGGGGGCGCCGAGCAGTTTCTGGACCTGTTCGGCGATACCGTTGGCCCATTTCACGGCGACGTGTTCTTCCTCGCCGGGCCGCGGATCGCACACGAACAGCACATCGGCGTCGGACCCGTAGCCGAGTTCCATACCGCCCAGCCGGCCCATCCCGATCACCGCGAAATCGGCGGGCGCGGGCGCACCACGCTCGATCACGCTGGCCCTGATCACCGCGCGCAACGAGGCCTCCAGCACCGCCACCCACACCGCCGACAGCGCGGCGCAGACCTGCGGAACGTCCAACAGCCCCAGCAGGTCCGCGGAGGCCACCCGGGCGAGTTCGTGGCGGCGCAGCGACCGCGCGGTCGCCACCGCGCGGCGCGGATCGGTGTACCGGTCGGCGGCGGTCAGGATGCCGCCCGCCACCTCGGCCGGCCGGGTCCGCAGCAGCAGCGGTCCGTGTGGGCCGTCGGCATACATGCGGATGGTCTCGGGCGCGTTGATCAGCAGATCCGGCAGGTAGGCCGAAGAGCCCAGCACCATCATCAGCCGCTGGCCCACCGCGCCCTCGTCGCGCAGGACCCGCAGATACCAGTCCTGGTCCACCAGTCCCTCCGACACCCGCCGGTAGGCGAGCAGCCCGGCGTCGGGGTCGGGCGTCTCGCCGAGCCATTCGAGCAGGGTGGGCAACAGCAACGCCTGGATGCGGCCCTTACGGGAAACACCGCTGGTGAGAGCGCGCAGGTGTCCCAGCGCGTGCTCGGGTGAGGCGTATCCAAGGGCCGCGAGCTGGCGGACGGCGGCGTCCGGGCTCAGCCGCAGCGCGTCGGAATCCAGCCGCGCCACCGACTCCAGCAGCGGCCGGTAGAACAGTTTGGTGTGCAACCGGCGGATCCGGCCGGTCTGGCGGCGTAGTTCGACCCGCAGCACCCCCGCGGCATCACGTTTACCGTCCGGGCGGATATGCGCGGCGCGAGCCAGCCAGCGCATCCCCTCCTCGTCGTCGGTGGCGGGCAGGGTGTGGGTGCGTTTGAGCCGCTGTAGCTGGAGGCGGTGTTCGAGCAGGCGCAGGAACTCGTAGGAGGCGGTGAGATTGGCGGCGTCCTCCCGCCCCACATAGCCGCGCGCGGTGAGCGCGGCCAGCGCTTCCACGGTGCCCTGGACATGCAGTTTCGGATCGACCCGGCCGTGCACCAGCTGCAGCAGCTGGACCGCGAACTCCACATCGCGCAAACTGCCGCTGCCGAGTTTGAGTTCGCGCTCGCGCATATCGGCGGGCACCAGATCCTCCACCCGGCGGCGCATCGCCTGGACGTCGGGCACGAAATCCGGGCGTTCGGAGGCCGTCCACACCAGCGCGTCGGTGGCGGCGCGGTACCGCTCACCGAGTTCGAGATCGCCGGTCATCGGACGGGCCTTGAGCAGCGCCTGGAACTCCCAGGTCCGGGCCCAGCGCTGGTAGTAGGTCAGATGCGAGTCGAGCGTGCGCACCAGGGCACCCGCCTTGCCCTCCGGCCGCAGCGCGGCGTCCACATCGAAGAACGCCGACGACCCCACCGTCATCAACTCGGCCGCCAGCCGGGTCGCCACGGCGTCGGCGGGTTCGGCCACGAAGACGATATCGACATCGCTGACGTAGTTGAGTTCGCACGCCCCGCTCTTGCCCATGGCGATCACCGCCAGCCGCACCGGGCACGGCTCGTCGCGGCACACCCGGGCCACCGCCACCGCGAGCGCCGCGGTGAGCGCGGCATCGGCGAGCGCGGTGAGCTGCCGCCCGACCTGTTCGTACGGGATCACCGGCTCGTCCTCGACGGTGGCGGCCAGGTCCACCGCCGCCAGCAGCATGAGCTGATCGCGGTACCGCTTACGCAGCGCGGCGACCACTTCCGGCCTCGAATCCCCCGCCCGGTACAGCATCGGCGCGGCGTTCGGGCCGGTCTCCGGTTCGGCGGCGACGACCGCGAGCAGATCGGCGATCAGTTCGTCGCGGTCGGGCAGTTCCTCGCGGCGCAGCAGCTCCCACGACCCCGGATCGGCCACCAGGTGATCGCCGAGCGCTGTCGAGGACCCCAGCAGCGCGAACAACCGGCCGCGCAGCATCGTCTCGGCGCGGATCGCCGAATCCAGTTCCGCCCAATCGTTGCCGAGCGCCTCGGACAACCTGAGCAGGGTGTTCAACGCGAGATCGGCATCCGGGGCCCGGGACAGCGCCCACAACACCGCGATACTGTCGACGTTGTCCCAGCCGAGAGTTTTCAGTGAATCGGCGGCCGTGGGTTCGAGCAGGCCGAGGCGGCCGGCGCCGGGTACGGCGGACCGGGCGGACGGAGGGCGGACCATGAGCTCAAGGTACCGATGATCGGGCCCTCGATGTGGACGACCCCTCGGCCGTGGGCGCCGCCGGACCCGCGGGCCGGCGAACGCACCGGCCGCGCGGGTACGCGGCTCAGAGACCCAGGTATTCGCGCAGTTCGAACGGCGTCACCTGGGCGCGGTAGTCGGCCCATTCCCGGCGCTTGTTGCGCAGGAAGAAGTCGAATACGTGCTCGCCGAGGGTTTCGGCGACCAGCTCGGACCGCTCCATGGCGTGCAGGGCCTCGTCCAGGGTCCCGGGCAATTCCTTGAAGCCCATGGCGCGCCGTTCGGCGGCGGTGAGCGACCAGACGTCGTCCTCGGCCTCGGCGGGCAGCGTGTAGCCCTTCTCGACACCGCGCAGCCCCGCTGCCAGCAGTACGGCGAAGGTCAGATAGGGATTGCAGGCCGAATCGGGGCTGCGGATCTCGACCCGCCGCGACGACTGCTTGTTCGGGGTGTACATGGGCACCCGGACCAGCGCCGATCGGTTCGACCGGCCCCACGAGGCCGCGGTCGGCGCCTCGCCGCCGTGGATGAGCCGCTTGTAGGAGTTCACCCACTGGTTGGTGATGGCGCTGATCTCGTGCGCGTGCTCCAGGATGCCGGCGATGAACGCGCGCGCGGTGGCGGAGAGGTTGTCCGGGTCGTCCGGATCGGAGAACGCGTTCGCCTCGCCCTCGAACAGGCTCATATGCGTATGCATGGCCGAACCCGGGTACTGGGCGAACGGCTTCGGCATGAACGTGGCGCGTACACCCTCGTCGATCGCCACCTCTTTGATCAGGTAGCGGAAGGTCATCACGTTATCGGCCATCGACAGCGCGTCGGCGTAGCGCAGGTCGATCTCCTGCTGGCCGGGAGCGCCCTCGTGGTGGCTGAACTCCACCGAGATACCCATGGACTCGAGGGCGTCGATGGCGTGGCGGCGGAAGTTCGGCGCGGAATCGTGCACCGCCTGGTCGAAGAAGCCGCCGGTATCGGCGGGCACCGGGTCCACGCCGTCGGGCTGGTTCTTGAGCAGGAAGAATTCGATCTCCGGATGCACGTAGCAGCTGAACCCGACATCACCGGCCTTGTTGAGCTGGCGGCGCAGCACATGGCGCGGGTCGGCCCAGGACGGCGAACCGTCGGGCATGGTGATATCGCAGAACATCCGGGCCGAATGCTGGTGGCCCTTACTCGAAGCCCACGGCAGCACCTGGAAGGTGGACGGATCGGGCCGGGCCACCATATCGGCCTCGGAGATCCGGGCGAAGCCTTCGATGGCCGATCCGTCGAAACCGATGCCCTCTTCGAAGGCGCCTTCCAGTTCGGCGGGCGCGATGGCGACGGACTTCAGATAGCCCAGCACATCGGTGAACCAGAGACGCACGAAGCGGATGTCCCGCTCTTCGAGCGTCCGCAGCACGAATTCCTTCTGGCGATCCATGCCCGCGAGAGTATGCACCTGGCGTTAAATCCGTGTTACATGACGCGCTGCTATATGTGTCGGATCAACAGCGCAGGCCTTCGGCCGGGACTTTCAGGTCGGTGAGATAGCCGATCACCGCGTCGTCGACGCAGGTGGCGCCGCCGTTGAGCACCACGGTATGACTGTCGCCGACATGGGTGATAAGCGCGGCGCCGAGTTGATCGGCCAGGTCGACACCCGCCTGATACGGGGTCGCCGGATCACCGGTGGTGGAAACCACCACCACGGTGGGCAGGCCCTCGACCGATATCTCGTGCGGCCGGCTGGTGTTGGGCACGGGCCAGCCCGCACACAGTTCCAGCGGCGCCGCCCCGGTGCCGCGCCCGTCGTCGAGGAAGGGGGCGGCCGCGCGGTACTCGGTGTCCTGCCGCCCCGCGACCGCCGGATCGGTGACCCGCGGATCATCCACGCAGCGGATCGCGTTGAACGCGTCGGAGAGATTGCTGTAGGTGCCGTCGTCGCGGCGCCCGTTGTACATATCGGCCAGTTGCAGCAGGGTGTCGCCGCGGCCTTCGCGCAATTCGGTCAGCGCCACCGTGAGCACCGGCCAGAAGTCGGCACTGTAGAGGGTCTGCTGGACGCCGGTGACGGCGTCCTCGTACCCGAGACCGCGCGGATCGGTGGTCGCGGCGGGGGTGTCCCACAGCGGGTCCACCAGCTCACGGAATCGCGGCACGACCCGGGCCGGATCGTCACCGAGCGGACAGTCCGGGGATTGCACGCAGTCCGCGGCATAGGCGTCGAAGGCCTTCTGGAACCCGGCGGCCTGGCGCAGCGATTCGGCGACCGGGTCCTGGGCGGGGTCGATGGCACCGTCGAGCACCATGGCGCGGACGTTACCGGGGTACTTCTCCGCGTAGGCCGCGCCCAGCCGGGTGCCGTAGGAGTAGCCGAGATAGGTCAGCTTCGGGTCGCCGAGCACCGCCCGGATGACGTCCATGTCCTGGACCACCTCGCGGGTTCCCACATGGGCGAGCAGATCCGCGCCACTGCGTGCCATACAGCGGTCGCCGTACTCACGGTTCTCCGCCTCGTCGGAGGCGATCCCCTCCGGCGTGTTGGGCACCGGCGGCTCGGCGCGTTCGGCATCGGCCTCCTGCGGGGTCAGGCAGGTCACGGCAGGGGTGGACGCGCCGACGCCGCGCGGATCGAATCCCACCCGGTCGAACCGCTCGGCGAGTTCGGTACCGCCGCCGATCGTGGCGGTGGACAGCCCCGACATACCCGGCCCGCCGGGGTTGAGCAGCAGCGATCCGATCTTGTTCCCGGAGGCGGGCAGGCGTGACAGCGCCAGCCGCGCGGTGGGACCGTCCGGATCGGCGTAGTCGATGGGGACCTCGATCCGCGCGCACTGCGCGACCGGCGGCAGCCCCTCGCCGGGCGCGGTGTAACCGGTGCACGATTCCCACTGCGGGACCTGGCCGTAGAACCGGCTCAATTCGGCGGGTACCGGCGCGGGCGGCGCGACCGGCTCCGGGGTCGGCTCGCCGCAGCCCGTGATCCAGACCGCCGCCACCACCAGCACACCCGCCAGCACACCACACCCGCTCCGCACCGCCGCAATGCTAGCCGGACCAGCGACGACTCCCGGGGATGTGACCAACCGCACCAGGTCGCGGGCTTAGTTCCGGGTCGGCGGCGGGTGCACACTGGAAGGTGTCAACCCCGCCCGGGGACCCGCTCAGGGCCTCGAGGAGACGAAAGGGACGAAGATGTCCGATACATCCGGCGTGTCCGAATCATCGGCGGAAACCCCCGCCTACGGTGCCGCCAAGGCCGAGAAACCCACCCGTCGCCCCACCCGCGTCCAGCATCTGCAGCAGATGAAGGCGACCGGTGAACGCTGGGCCATGCTCACCGCCTACGACTACTCCACCGCGCGCCTTTTCGAGGAGGCCGGGATCCCGGTACTGCTCGTCGGCGATTCCGCGGCCAACGTGGTCTACGGTTACGACACCACCGTGCCGATCACCGCCGACGAGCTGATACCGCTGGTTCGCGGCGTGGTCCGGGGCGCACCGCATGCCCTGGTGGTCGCCGACCTGCCCTTCGGCAGTTACGAGAGCTCCCCCGAACAGGCGCTCGCCACCGCCACCCGCTTCATGAAGGAAGGCGGCGCGCACGCGGTGAAACTGGAGGGCGGTGAACGCGTCGCCGATCAGATCGCGCTGCTCACCGCCGCCGGTATCCCGGTGATGGCCCATATCGGTTTCACTCCGCAGAGCGTCAACACTCTCGGCGGGTTCCGGGTCCAGGGCCGCGGCGAGGGCGCCGAGGGCCTGCTCGCCGACGCTATCGCGGTCCAGGCGGCCGGGGCGTTCTCGGTGGTCATGGAGATGGTGCCGGCGGAGCTGGCCGGCCAGGTCACCCGCAAGCTCACCATTCCGACCGTCGGTATCGGCGCGGGCGCCGACTGCGACGCCCAGGTACTGGTCTGGCAGGACATGGCGGGCTACACCAGTGGGAAGACCGCCAAATTCGTGAAGCGCTTCGCGGCGGTCGGCGACCGGCTGCGGGAGGCGGCCGCCTCCTACGCCGACGAGGTACGCCGCGGGACCTTCCCGGGTCCCGAACACAGCTTCTGACCGGGCTCCCCACCGACAGGGCGCCCCACCCCGCGCGGGATGGCAGACTCGAAGTCGACGATTTCGGCTCGAGTACAGAGGTACGGATGCGGCAACGCGCTTGGACAACACGGGGTGCCCTGACGGTGGCGGGGATAGGAGCGGCGTTGCTGCTCGCGGCGTGCGGCGGTATCGAGTCCGGCGCACCGGCGCCGGCGTCCGACGGCGCCGCCGCCACGAGTACCGGCGCGAGTTCCGCGCCGAAGACCACCGGGGCTCCGGTGACCCCACTCGAGGTCTCGGACAAGGCCGCGGAGAATCTGTGCGCCATGATGCGACCCGAACTGTCCAACTGGCGGGTTCAGGGCCCCACTTTGGGCCGTATCGGCCTCAACGCGATGATCCACGAGTGGGCGCTCACCAACGGCGGTATCAACGGCCAGGTCCTGGCCGACAAGGCCGTCGTCGACCGGGTCACCACCGAGGCCTGCCCGGATGTGCACACCCAGGCCGTCGAGGCGCTCGAACTCCCCGATCTGGCCTCCGGCCTGGCATTCTGATGCGTACCCTCTACCCGCCGCTGGAACCCCACGATCAGGGCATGCTCGCGGTCGGCGACGGTCAGGCGATCTACTGGGAATCCAGCGGGAACCCGGACGGAAAGCCCGCGGTGTTCCTGCACGGCGGGCCGGGCGGGGGCACCTCGCCGCTCAACCGCCGCTATTTCGACCCCGACCGGTACCGGATCGTGCTGCTGGATCAGCGCGGTTGCGGGCGGTCCACCCCGCATATCGCCGACGGCGCCGATCTGTCGGTCAACACCACCGCCCATCTGGTGGCCGATATCGAGGCATTGCGCACCGCGCTCGGTATCGAACGGTGGCTCGTCTTCGGCGGCTCCTGGGGTTCGACGCTCTCGCTGGCGTACGCGCAGCAGTACCCGCAGCGGGTCACCGAATTGGTGCTGCGCGGTATTTTCCTGTTGCGCCGCAAGGAAATCGATTGGTATTACAACGGCGGCGCCGGATATGTGTACCCGGATGAATGGGAGAAATTCCTCGCTCCCGTCCCGGAATCCGATCGCGCGGGCGATCTCGTCGAGGCCTACCACGAACTTCTGAACTCCCCCGATCCGGAAACCGCGACCGCGGCGGCGGTGGCATGGTCCACCTGGGAGGCCGCGACCAGTTCGCTGCGCCCGGATCCGAAACGGGTCGCCGATTCCGCCGATCCCCGTTTCGCGCTCGCGTTCGCCCGTATCGAGAACCATTACTTCCGGCACCGCGGTTTCCTCGACGAGGGACAGTTGCTGCGCGATATCGAGGCGATCGCCGGAATTCCGGGCGTTATCGTGCAGGGTCGTCACGATATCGTGTGCCCGGCGGTTAGTGCGTGGGATCTGCATCGCGCGTGGCCGGACTCCCGGCTGCATATCGTCGACGACGCCGGGCATTCGGCGACCGAACCCGGAATCGTCCATCATCTGGTGGAGGCCACCGATCACTTCGCCGGAGGCCGGTGATGAGTGAGCACAGCGGCGCCGGGGCCGCGCTCACCGCGGCACTGCGCGCCGATATCGAACGACTGCTCACCGCCGAACCGGAAGTCCGCGCCGACGCCGATGATTCGGTGCATCAGATGCGGGTCGCGACGCGACGTCTGCGCAGTGTGCTCCGCTCCTACAAGAAATTGCTCGATGCCGACGCCGCGAACCGGATGCGCACCGAACTCTCCTGGCTCGCCGGCCTGCTGGGGGTGGCCCGGGACGCCGAGGTGCGCGGTGAGCGGTTCACCGCGCTGCTGGACCGGTTCGCCGAGACCGATTGCGCCGCCCTGGAACCCACCCGCGACCGGCTGGTACGCGCCGAGCAGGACCGTTACCGCGAGGCCCACGCGCGGATACTCGACGCCCTCGACAGTAAGCGCTATCGCGCGATGCGCCGGGAATTGAAGTCCTGGTGCAAGGAGCCTCCGATGCCGAAATCCGCGCGGAAGGCCCCCGCGGACGAGGTATTCGACAAGGTCCTGCGCGCCGACCGCAAACGGGTACGCCGGCTCATCCGCGCCGAACCGACCGCCGTCCCGGCCGAACGGGTGGAGTTGCTGCACGATATCCGCAAGAGTGCCAAGCGTTTACGGTATTCCTGCGAGGCCGCGAAACCGACTCTCGGTGATCGGGCCGCCGATCTGGGGGCCCGCGCGAAACATCTGCAGACCGTGCTGGGCGATCACCGTGACGCGGTCGAATCGTTCGAGGCGCTGCGCGCCCGCGCGGCCGAGGCCCGCGCCGCGGGCGAGGACACCACGCTGTATGTCACGTTGGCCGACGCGGAGGACACCGCGGCCGGCGGGCACCTCTCCCACTACCCGGCGGCCGCCGCGGCGATCGACAAGGGCTGAGAGACCGGAGCCGGAAAAGCCGTGGGCCGGTACCGGAGATCCGGTACCGGCCCACGCCGCGAAAAAGCCCGCGTCACTGCAAGGCCAGCATCGACCCACTCAGTTCGTGCAGCGGACCGAATACGGTGAATACCACCCGGCCGTTGGGATGGGCCGAGGACACCGCGGCCGCGGAGTCCAGGGCCATTCCGAACGACGGCGCCGAGGGATGCGGAATACCCGCCAGCGTATGACCGAAATTGTTCTCGTGCACCCACCTGGTATCCGCGGGGCTGAGGTCCACCCGCACACCGCCGGGCAGCGGCGTCACCGCGACCGCGCCGGCCGAACCTGCGCCCACGGTGGCGAGAACGGAAGCGGCACCGGCGATGAAAGCTCCGGCTGCCAAGGTACGTGCTACCCGCATATGTTTCGTGACCTGTCCTTCAGAGGTATGAATCGGCCCGGGGCGTGCGCTTCGATGCGCCGCGGCGAGCCTGCCGACGCGCCCTACTTTATGACGCCGGTCACCATTTATGCCAGTTCTACACAAATCACTCGGGAAAATCTCGGCCCGCGCATACAACTGCTACTGTGGCGAACCGTAAGCGTCCGACGATATCCGAGCTGGAGTTTCATCACGTATGTCCACTCTCATCTATGACTATCTGCTTCCCATCCTCGGCCCGCAGCAGGCCACCGCGCTGGCGCAGATGCTCGTTATCGGTCCGTCGGCCTAGTAGCCGCTGGATGAACATCGCCCCCCGTCCGGCGGGGGGCGGTGTCCATCTCGCGGAGTTACTATCCGGCTCGTGATCAGACCATCCACCCTGCTTTCCGCTGTTCTCATCGCCTTCGCGCTGGCCGGCACCGCCTGCCAGAGCGAGGGCGGCACGCCGGACGCGGAAACCACCACCACGACGGCGGCCGCTCCGAACCCCGACTCCGCCGCCCTCGACCAGGTGAAGTCCGGCTCCTTCGTCATCGGCTTCCGGGGCGGCTTCCCCGCCCTGGCCGAAGGCCGTGACGACGCCGCGATCACCGCGGTTTTCACCGATACCTGCGGTGAGATCCGTTCCGGCGCAGCGGAGAACGACGTGGTGGCCGCATTGACCGACCGGCTGAGCGAAGACGGCAGGCAGGTGAGCCCGCAGGAGGCGCAGGCGGTCTATCAGATGATCGCGGTGATGTGCCAGGGGCAATAAACGCCCCGGCCGGTGCGAACCGGCGGGCGGATGAGCCGGCCTGTAAGCCGGATCCTGTCCCCGGTTCGCACCGGGTGGCGGCCATCCATCTGGGCACACCGTTGCCGGGTACCTCGAGCGGTCCACCCGCAGGCTCGGGCGAGCAGCCCTCGGGCACCTGCGCAATCGCACCGCGAGGTGCGACCTTCGACCTTGCTCCGGGCGGGGTTTACCGAGCCGCCCCGGTCACCCGGGGCGCTGGTGCGCTCTTACCGCACCGTTTCACCCTTACCGCGCGGCCCTCGCGGGCCGCGGGCGGTCTGTTTTCTGTGGCACTGTCCCGCGGGTTGCCCCGGGTTGCCGTTAGCAACCGCCCTGCTCTGTGGAGTCCGGACTTTCCTCGGCACCGGGCGTGACACCGATCGGTATCCGTTCCCGGCGCCGCGACCGCCCGGCCGACTCATCCGCCGCAACAGAATACTCGGTGCCCGGCGGGCGCACCCGGCGCGGCCCGGTCCGTTCACCGCGCCGGATCGGCGAGCAGCTCGCGGGCCAGGATGTCGCACCACCATCGCTGCACTCGATCCGGTGACCAGCCCCGTTCCTCGATGAGCACGGTGTACACATCGATATTGCACAGGGCCGCGAAGATGTCGACCGCATCGGCGGCCGACACCCCGGCACGCAGGGTGCCGTCGGGCCAGCCCGTGAACACCTCGATACGGGTGCCGTCGGCGCGGCGGCGGCCGTCGCGGTATTCCCGGGCCAGTTCGGGTTCGGCCCGCCCGGCCTCCCGAAGCAGGGCGACGACATCGCCCGCGCCTTCGAACAGCCGTCGGTCGTAGCCCGCCATGGCGGCGAGTTGCGCGGCCGGACCGGCGGCGGCCTCGAGCTCGGCGATCATCCGGGGCAGATCACCGCAGAGATCCGCGGCGTCCGCCAGCGCCCTGGTCAGCCCGGCCTTGTTGCCGTACACCGCGTAGACGGTCGGCACCGAGACACCGGCCGCCCGCGCGACCTCCCGCACCGTGGTCGCGGCCCAGCCCCGGGCAACGAACAGTTCCCGTGCGCAGCGGGCGATCCGGGCGCCGGTCTCCTGCGCCTGAGCCGTCCTGTGCAGCGATTCGTATCGGCGTCGTATCGGTTCGCCGTCCATCCCTTCCCTTTCAGTTTCTCTGGCTTATATTCAATATATGCTTGATAAAGTTGCCGCCGCGGCAGCGTCCCAGCGGATCGCCGGCGTGGCGGCCATCGGTTTCGCGCTGCTCATCGTCACTGCCAACCTGATCGTCGTCCCCGCCGGGATGCCCTCACCCGGCGCACCGGCCGCCGAGGCCATCGAATTCTTCACCACCGCCGGACAGCCCACCGGCGCCATCGCCGTCTTCCTGCCCGCCGCCTGGATCCTGGCCTCGGTTTTCGCCGGCGGCGCCGTGGCCGCGGCCCTGCGTATGGGTGAGCGGGCATCGGCGGGCCCGGCGTACGCGGGGTTCGCCGGGGTGCTGTTGCAGAACGGGGTGTTCACCGTGGTGGTCGCGCTGCGGCTGGCGATGTCGGCCCTCGACGATCCGGATCAGGTGCGCACGCTGTGGGCGGTGCACGAGGCACTGTTCGGATTCAACGGCACCTTCCTGGCGCTGGCGATGCTGGGACTCGGTATCGCGGGCTACCGCGCCGCGCTACTGGGCCGGACGCTGTTGCTGCTCGGAATCACCGCCGCCGCACTACAGTTCGCATCCGCGTCACTGACCTGGCCGATTACCTCCGGTCACGACCACCTCTCCCTGCTGGGACTGACCGGCTGGCTGCTCTGGGTGGTCTGGCTGATCGGCTACGGGGTCGCCCTGATCCGGCGCCCCCGTTCCGGCGCGGCCGCCACGACCACATCCGGGGCCGGGAAACGTGAGACCGCCCACCCGGCCTGACAGTTCACCGGAAGCGGGAACTGGGTACGGTCGATCTTCATGGAGCGTGTCGAGGTCGGCTTCCCGTCGGGGGGCCAGAAATGTGCGGGCTGGCTGTATCTACCGGCAGGTCCGCCCAAACCCCGCCCGATCGTGGTGATGGGGCATGGGCTGGGGGGAAACCGGGAAATGGGATTGGACCGGTTCGCGCGGCGATTCGCCGCGGCGGGAATGGGAGTGCTGGTCTTCGACTACCGGCATTTCGGCGACAGTGACGGCGACCCCCGCCAGGTCGTCAATCTCGCCAGGCAACGCGAGGATTGGACCGCCGCCATCGCCTACGCCCGCACCCTGCGCGGATTCGATGCCACCCGCATCGCGCTGTGGGGGACCTCCCTGGGCGGCGGGCACGCGCTATCGGTGGCGCCCGACGATGCCTATATCGCGGCGGTGGTGGCCCAGGTGCCGTTCGTCAGTGGTCTGCGCTCGGCGCTGGCGAAGGGACCCCTCAGCCTGATCAAGGTGGGCACCCTCGCGTTCACCGACCTCGTATTCGGCACGCTGTTCCGCAAACCGGTGGGTATCCGGCTGGCGGGACGTAAACGCGCGGCGGCCATGGCGACCGGCACCGATGTGCCCACCGGATTCGGACGGCTGGCCGAGGAGAGCCGGACGTACCGGCCGAAGATCGCCGCCCGGGCGGCGCTGTCGATCCTGTTCGACCGCCCGGCCCGGCACGTCAAAGACTTGAAGATGCCCGTGCTGTACGCGGTCTGCGACGGCGATTCGGTCACTCCGGTGAAACCCACCCTGCGTGCCGCGGACAAGACCAAGCACGCGGTGGTGAAGCGGTATCCGGGCAACCATTTCGACATCTACTTCGACGAGGTCTTCGAACAGGCCGTCTACGACCAGACCGATTTCCTCACCTCGATCCTGCGACCC
>NZ_JBSFRU010000078.1:0-20665 GCF_053589395.1 Nocardia sp. NPDC003345 | reverse complement strand
CGAGGCCGTGATCGTATTTGCGGGCCGCGACCCTGGTGCCCACCCGGGGCGCGCGGGCGATCAGGCCTTCGTCCCGCAGCAGCGCCAGCGCTTCGCGCACGGTGTTGCGGGAGGTCTCGTGTTCGGTGGCGAGCCGGTGTTCGCTGGGCAGCGTGTCGCCGAACGCGCCGGCGAGTATCTGGTGGCGGAGAATATCCGCCACCTGCCGGGCCTGGTCGGCACGCAACCGCCGCACGGTCGCCGGACCGGCCGCTCGCTCGGTGTTCGTATCGCTGACCTGCATGAATGCTGGACCAGGTGCGGCCATTCGTCGTCGGTGGTCACCACGGCGACCGGCCGTTCGACATGTGCGAGCCCGGCGTCACCCAGCGGCCAGTTGGCGCCGGTCGCGTAGACGACATTGTTGTTCAGCAACAGGATCGCGGCGTCGACGCCGCGTTCGGCCATGGCCGAACGCAGGCGGGCCCCGGTTTCGCGGCGCATCCGCGCGCGGTCGGGGAGGTCGGGTATGTCGATCGCCGCGGTGGCGGCGGGAAATACGGTCATCGATATGGTCCTTCTCGGCGTGGGCGGCCTATACCCCCAGGAATTCCTTGATATTTCCGCTCACCACGCGCGCCGCGTCGTCGGCGCCGAGCACCTCGACGACCGATGCCAGGGATTTCTCGGAGTAGCCGAAGGTGCTCTCGTTGTGCGGGTAGTCCGAAGACCACATCACCCGGTCCACGCCGATGTGATCGATGATCGCCAGTCCCAGCGGATCGACCATGAACGACGCCCGCATATGGTTCTCCCAGTAGTGGCGTACCTCGTACTCCAGCGGGCGGTTGTACATATGCCGGTACGACGCGTGCATATGCTCGGCGTCCTGAAGTGCCGAGGCGACCCAGTTGACCCCGCCCTCGAACCAGCCGATCTGCAGGCCCGGGTGCCGATCGATGATGCCGCTGAACACATACTTGGAGAACAGCTCCCGGAACGGCGCCACATTGTGCATCATCCCGACCACCACGCTGTTGACCTCGCACGGCGCCGACAGCGGCGATTCGCCGATATGGTGCGATACCGGAACGCCGGATTCCTCGATGGCGTCCCAGACGCCGATCATCGAGGTGCTGCCGTAGTCGATGATGTTGCCGTCGTCGTCCTTACCCGCCGACAGCGGCAGCAGGAAGGTCTTCAGTCCCAGCGATTTCAGCTCGGCCAGGGTCCGGCGGGCGCCCTCGGCGTCCCACCAGTTGATGAGCCCGACCCCGTACATCGTGCCGCCCGAGCGTTCCTGCACCTCGGCGATGTATTCGTTGTAGATGCGGAAGCAGCGTTCGCGGATGGCCTTGTCCGGGTAGAACAGCAGGGCCAGCAGTGAATTGGGGAACGCGAGTTCCTTGTCGATTCCGTCGGCGCGCAGATCCGCCAGCCGGGCCTCGAGGTTGGTGCTGCCGGACCCCTCCAGTGGGTCGTACTGCATGAGTACCCGGCTGAAATCGCCGGGCAGGAACGATTTGCCCTTCCGGCCGATCTGGTAGGCCCCGTCCTCGTACCAGACCCGGGGGGCCTTGTCCCGCAGTTCCTCGGGGAACCGCTCGAAGAAGATGTCGTCCGCGAGCGAGATGTGGTTGTCGGCCGAGAAGACCTCTGTGCCGGCGGGCAGCCCGAGGGTGCCCTCGGCGTGGCCCCGGCGGTCCTTGGGCGGACCGAACCCCTGTGGGGGGTACAGCTGAGCACTGCTCTGCGAAGTCGGCATCGTGACCCTCCAATGGATCGTGTGATTCGCGCGGTTGCCGTCGGCGGGCGTGATCGCCACCCGCGCTGCCGTCACGCGGTTATGTCGAACCGGTATGGCCGGCTTCGAGGCCGGGTGCCGGAGTGAACGGCCGGGTCGCGGGTGGTGCGCCGCCAAGCTGAAAACGACATTATCACAATAGGAGAGCGGCGTTCTATAAGGTCCGGCGTATTTGCTGGTTGTTCTGCGGGTGGAGGGGTGAGAATGCTATTCTCATCGAGGCGCCGGAGGGGGTATCGAAACCGTTTCGGCGCGGCGGATTCGAGGCTGTCATCACCCCTTGCCGCACTGTGAAGACCCATTACGCGGGCAACTTCTCTGTAACCCTTGTCACAGGATCGAAACCAACCTACTGTGTGTTCACTAGGTTTGTCAGATCGGGGTTCGGACCATGACAGCTCCTCGTCCATACGCCTCACTCCTCGCCAAAGGGGAGGACCGCAGGCAGCGCATACTCACCGTCGCGCAGCGGCTCCTCACCCGAAACGGCTGGCGCGGCACCACGCTGGCGCAGATCGCCGGCGAAGCCGGAGTCACCTCCGCCGGGCTGCTGCATCATTTCGCGTCGAAGGATCAGCTGCTGCACGCCGTGCTGGACGCCCGGGACGCCGGGGATCTGGAGGACGCCGATATCAGCGGCGATCTCATCGTCGAGATCCGCAAGGTCGTCACCCGGATGGAGCGCCACCCCGAGCTCGTCGGCACCTTCGTCGTCCTCCTGGTCGAGAACCTGATGCCGGAGGCGCCCCTGCACGACCGGATGCTCGATCGCTGGCGGACCGCGGTCGAACTGGTCGCCCGGGCCATCGCCAGGGGGCAGGAAACCGGCCGATACCGGACAGATTTCGACCCGCGCACCCGCGCGGTGGAGATCGTCGCCTTCCTGAACGGGATGGAGATCTCATGGCTGCTCGATCGTTCGATCCCGCTGGCCGACGTATTCAACGGTTACACCCAGTCGCTGGCCCGCGACTTGGCGGCGAAGGAGAAGTAATGAGGTACCGGCTCGATGTAGTGGCGGCGACCGTGGCCGACGCGGTCCAGTTCGCGGGCGGTTGGTTGTTCGACCGATCCGTGGCCGGCTGGGATGTGACGGTGCTGCTCGCGCAGCCGTCCGATATCCGGCCGCTGAAGATCCTCGGCGCCGAGGTCCGGGAACTCGATACGGTGCTGGCCACCGAGGTCCCCGGCCGGCTGCCGCAGGCGCTGGCGGTCAACGCCGACGTCTGTAGCCGGGACGGCCGGGCCCGCAAGGGTGTACTGCGGGCATTGGAGGACCGCGGTATCGAGGTCGTGGTGTGGGGCGACGGGTGGCCCGCCGGTCAGGCCCACGGTGTGGATCCGGTGCTGCATCGGCTGAGCTACGCGGCGCGCGCGTTCAAGGCGCAGGCCATGGTCGCCGCCGGTCTGTCGCCCGCCGCGGTGACCCCGAGTGAGATCTTCCGCAGCGGGGCGACCGAATACGCCCCGGTATGCGCGGATCTGGTGCCCGCCGTGTAGTTCCGGGCTCGCGCGGGGTCGTCCGCGGATCGGCGACGGTCGGCTCCCGCGTGCCGGTGGCCCGTGTTCGAGACCGGGGCCACCGCGCTCGGTGCGGGGTGGCCCGGGGTTCGCCCGGGATGGGTGGGCCGCGGAGTATGTCCCCGTCGGGGACGGCTCGGGGCAATTGTCTCGTTGCCGGTGCCCGATGGGTCGAACGCATTTATGCGAATTCATTTCCCGGGACCGATTTCGGGCAAATTTGAAACATTGAATTTCACAATTCATCCGGCGTGTACCGGGTGTCTCTTTATTGCTCTTCCGGCCGGTCGCGGGGTGTGCATTGCCTGGTCGTGGGGTTCTTCCGCCGGTCCTCACCGGCGTTCGGCCGTCCTGCCTGGGGGTTTCTGGAAACTTGCCCGCAAGTATTGTATTCTCCTGAATCGGATGCCATCCTATTGGAAATCGAGAATGACGTTTCCATACTGAGATAGCGACAGCGCGCCGGCGGGGACGGCACAGCCTCCGGACTCAGATCCGCGGCCGTAACCCGGTATCGCTCGTCGCGCCGCGGCCCGCCCAGAGGGTCGTCCCGTCTTCCGTCGGTCGTCCCGCCCGGACCGGCCGGCAGTTGACGTCGAACGTTCGACAGGAGCATTGCGATGCCGACTTCCTGGTTGCCCGGGCGGATATCCCGCCCGCCGGGGGACCGCCGGATCGATCCGGCGACCGCAGCCGACGCGATGAGGTTCGGATGACGACCCGCACCCCGTATTGGATCCAGGTCAAGGACCGTTTCGCGGGCCCGCTCGAAACGATCGGCGGACTGTTCTCCATGACCGCCGACGCGGTGAAGTTCGCCTTCCGCAGGCCTTTTCAGACCCGCGAGTTCCTCGAGCAATCCTGGTTCATCGTGCGGGTTTCGCTGATTCCGACGCTGCTGGTGGCGATTCCGTTCACCGTCCTGGTCAGTTTCACCCTGAACATCCTGTTGCGGGAACTGGGCGCCGCCGATCTGTCCGGGGCGGGCGCCGCCTTCGGCGCGGTCACCCAGGTCGGTCCGATGGTGACGGTGCTGATCGTCGCCGGCTCCGGCGCCACCGCCATGTGCGCGGACCTCGGATCGCGCACGATCCGGGAAGAGATCGCGGCCATGGAGGTGCTGGGCATCGATCCGGTGCAGCGGCTGGTGACTCCGCGCATGCTGGCCTCGGGATTGGTCGCGCTACTGCTGAACAATCTGGTCTGCATCATCGGTGTGCTCGGCGGATACGTGTTCTCCGTGTATGTCCAGGACGTCAACCCGGGCGCGTTCGTCGCCGGGATAACCCTGCTCACCGGGCTGAACGAGGTGGTCATCTCGTCGGTGAAGGCCCTGCTGTTCGGGCTCGTCGCCGGCATCGTCGCCTGCTACCGCGGGCTCATCGTCACCGGCGGCGCGAAGGCCGTGGGCAACGCGGTCAACGAAACCGTGGTCTACGCGTTCATGTCGCTGTTCGTCATCAACGTGATGGTCACGGCCATCGGTATCCAGTTGACCACCGGATGAGGGGAGGTATCCGATGACAGCCTCCGAAGTGCTCAACGCGCGCTATCCGTTGCTGTTGCGCCGGTTGCGTAAACCGGTGGACGTACTGGGCAGGGTCGGTGACCATGCCATTTTCTATGTGAAAGCCCTTGCCTACGCGCCGATCTCGGCCTGGCGCTACAAGCGGGAGACCATCCGGCTGATCGCGGAGATCAGTATGGGCGCGGGCACGCTGGCCGCGTTCGGTGGCACCGTGGTGATCGTCAGCTTCCTCACCCTGGCCACCGGCGGCACGCTCGCCGTGCAGGGCTACAGCTCACTGGGCGATATCGGTATCGAGGCGCTCACCGGGTTCCTCTCCGCGTTCATCAATGTCCGGATCTCCGCCCCCGTCGTGGCGGGTATCGGGCTGGCGGCCACCTTCGGCGCCGGGGTGACGGCACAACTGGGCGCCATGCGGATCAACGAGGAGATCGACGCACTGGAATCCATTGCGATAGAGCCGATCTCCTATCTGGTCGGCACCCGGATCGTGGCCGGGATGATCGCCATCACGCCGCTCTACGCGATCGCGGTGATCGCCTCGTTCCTGGCCAGCCGGTTCACCACGGTGGTCATCCTGGGCCAGTCCTCGGGCCTGTACGACCACTATTTCGCCACCTTCCTGAATCCGGTGGACCTGCTGTGGTCGTTCCTGCAGGCGATCCTGATGGCGATAACCATCCTGCTCATCCACACCTACTTCGGGTTCTTCGCCGCGGGCGGGCCCTCCGGAGTGGGGACCGCGGTCGGCAACGCGGTCCGGACCTCGCTCATCGCGGTGGTCTCGGTGACGCTGCTGGTCTCGCTGGCGGTGTACGGGTCCAACGGAAACTTCGAGCTGTCGGGGTAGGGATGGCAGTGGTGGGAAACGAAACTCAGTCCTGGGCGGGTGACGCGCGGCAGCCGGGCGACTCCCGTCCGCCGGCGGCGCCCGCGCGCCGGCGCTGGCGCGACCTGTTGCGGCCGCTTTCCGGCGCGGCCCGGCCGGCTGCCGGGTTGGCGGCCGTCGCCGCCGGTACGGCGATCGTGGTGCTCGCGGTGACCCTCTTCCAGGGCGGTTTCTCCGATACCGTCGCGGTGACCGTGCACGCGCCGCGGGCGGGTCTGGTGATGTATCCCGACGCCGAGGTGAAATTGCGCGGGGTGACGGTGGGCGCGGTCGATTCCATCGTGGAGCGCGCCGACGGCACCGCCGAGATCGAATTGGCCATCGACCGCGGCAATCTCACCCGGATACCGGGCGATATCACCGTCGATATCGCCTCGACCACGGTGTTCGGCGCGAAATACATCCAGCTGATCCCGCCCGCCCAGCTCACCTCGGGGCATCTCGAACCGGGCCAGGTGTTCGAGGCCGAGCACGTGACCGTCGAGATCAACACGGTATTCGAACAGCTCACCGAGGTACTGGCACAGATCCAGCCGGAGAAACTCAACGAGACCCTGGGCGCGCTGGCCTCGGCCATGCGCGGCCGCGGCGACCGGGTGGGTCAGATGATGGTCGATTTCGAGGCGTTCCTGGCGAAGGTGGAACCGGGGCTGCCCGCGCTGCAGGCCGATCTCGCGATGGCCCCGCAGGTCACCGGTGTCTACGCGGACTCCTCGCCCGCCCTGCTCGACACCGTCGGCAACGCGACCAGGATCGGGCAGACCGTGGTGGAGGAGCAGCAGCAGCTCGATGTGATGCTGATGAGCCTGATCGGGCTGGCCGATACCGGGAACAAGGTGATCGGAGAGAACGGGCCCGCCCTGGTGAGCACCATGGACGCGCTGGTCCCGACCACGAACCTCACCAACCGCTACCACACCGCGCTGACCTGTGCCCTGGACGGCCTGGGCTATCTGTCGTCGGTGACGCCGGTGCAGGTGCCCGGTATCGGGCTGTCGGCGAACTTCCTGTGGGGTGTCGAACCGTACCGGTATCCGGAGCATCTGCCCAAGGTCGCGGCCAAGGGCGGTCCGCAGTGCTCGATGCTGCCGGTGGCCTATGAGGACTTCCCGCCGTTCGTGGTGACCGATGTCGGCGCCAACCCGCAGGCCGGGCCGTTCCGGTCCGGGCTCACGCTGAACACGACCTCGCTGGCCCAGGCACTGTTCGGACCGGCCGCCGCCGGGAAGGGAGCGCCCTGATGGACCGGCGCAATACGCCGCTGCTGAAATTCGGCATCTTCGCCGCCGTCATGGTGGTGCTCTCGGCCTGCCTGATCATCGTGTTCGGGGAGTACCGCAGCGGGTCCACCGCCGAGTACTCGGCGGTGTTCGCGGATTCGTCGGATCTGCGCACCGGCGATACCGTGCGCGTCTCCGGGGTCGTCGTGGGATCGGTCCGCGGGGTCGAGCTCCAGGACGATCACCGGGTGCGGGTGGATTTCGACGCCGACCGCGCCCTGCCGCTCACCACCGGAACCGAGGTCGCGGTGCGGTATCTCAACCTCGTCGGCGATCGCTACCTCGAACTCACCGACCGTCCCGGTAACCGGCTGGAGGCCGGTGGGCAGCTCCCGATCGAGAACACCGTGGGCGCGCTGGATCTGGACCTGCTGCTGGGCGGGCTGAAACCGGTGATCCAGGGCCTCAACGCCCGGGACGTGAACGCGCTGACCTGGTCGCTGCTCGAGATCGTGCAGGGCAAGGAGGGCACGGTGAACTCCATCCTCGGCCGCACCGCCTCGTTCTCGGCGGCGCTGGCGGACAACAACGAGATCATCGAGCAGCTGATCGACAACCTGAACACGGTGATGCAGACCCTGGCCGCCGAGGGCGGCCAGTTCTCCGGTCTGGTGGACCGGCTGGAACAGCTGATCACCCAGCTGAGCAACGATCGGGATCCGATCGCGGCCGCGATCGATTCGCTGGAGGCCGGGACCGCGACGGTCGCCGATCTGCTCGCCCAGGGCCGCCCGGCGCTGGCGGGCACGATCGACCAGGTCAACATCCTGGCCACCAATATCGACAACGATAAACAGACCCTGGACACCGCCCTGCAGAAGGCGCCGGAGAACTTCCGGAAGCTGGTGCGCACCGGGGCCTACGGCAACTTCATCCAGTACTACCTGTGCGATTTGACGCTGCGGGTCAACGACCTGTCCGGGCAGGTCGTGGAGATCCCGGCGGCCGTACAGACCGACGGAAGGTGCGCTCCCTGAGATGTTCCGCTATCGAGGAAGACATCTACTGCGGCACGGCCTGGTCGGCATCGTGCTCATACTCTGCGTGATCTCGCTGGGACTGCAGTCCCAGCAGGTGATCGCGTGGGGGACCACCGTGCGCTATCAGGCGGTGTTCGACGAGGCCGGCGGGCTGGAGAAGGGGGACGAGGTGATCGTCTCCGGGGTGAAGGTCGGCACCGTCACCGAGGTATCGCTCGACCGCGGCGCGGCCCGGGTGCTGTTCACCGTCGGCGATTCCGTCTCCCTCGGCGTCGACAGCACCGCGCAGATCAAAACGGGATCCCTGCTGGGAAAGCGGATCATGACGTTGATCTCGCACGGTGACGACAGGTTGCGGCCGCTACAGACGATTCCGGTGGAGCGCACATCTTCGCCGTACTCGCTCACCGACGCGCTCGGCGATCTCACCGAGACCACCGGTGCGATGGACACCGATTCGCTGAACAGCTCACTGGAGATGCTGTCCTCCACGCTCGACGCCATCGCCCCGCAGCTCGGGCCGGCCTTCGACGGTCTGTCCGAGGTGTCGAAATCCATCAACAGCCGCAATACGGCACTGCGTGATCTGCTCACCGCCTCCCGAGAGGTCACCGGGATCCTCGCCGATCGCAGCGGACAGCTGAACACCATGCTGCTCAACGCGAATACGCTGGTCGGGGTGCTCGACGAGCGCCGTCAGGTGATCGCCACGCTGCTGGCCAATACGGCGGCCGTGGCCGATCAGCTCACTCAGCTGGTGGCCGACAACGAGGCGGAACTCGGTCCGGCCCTGGACCGGCTGAACTCGGTGACGGAGATGCTGCAGCAGAACAAGGACAATATCGCCAAGGCGATACCGGGCCTGGCCAAGGCCTCGCTGACCCAGGGCGAGGCGGTATCCGGCGGCCCGTTCTACAACGCCTACGTCGCCAACCTGATCCCCGCTCAATGGATCCGGCCGTTCGTCGACGCCGCGTTCGGCGGTTCGGTCCCGCAACCACCCGCACCGCAACCGGGGGCGCCGCGATGAACCGGACCGTGATCCTGAAGGCCGGGGCGGGCGTCCTGGCGATAGCGGTGCTGGTGGCCGCCTTCGTGGTGGTGAACCGGACCCTGCTGGGGCCCACCACGGTGCGCGCCATGTTCACCACCGCGACCGCCATCTACCCCGGTGACGATGTCCGGGTCTCCGGCGTCAAGGTCGGGACGGTGGCCGGTATCGAGGCCCGGGGCACCGCGGTCGAGATGACCCTGCATGTCGACCGGGGCGTGGAGATCCCGGCCGACGCCGGGGCCGTGATCGTCGCGCAGAGCCTGGTCGACTCCCGGTACGTCCAGCTCACCCCCGCCTACAAGGGGGAGGGGCCGACAATGCCCGACGATACGTTGATCCCGCTGGAACGCACCGCGGTCCCGGTCGAATGGGACCAGATCAAAACCCAGCTCACCCGGCTGGCCACCGAACTCGGTCCCGACGGCGACCGGTCGTCGGGACCGGCCGGCCGGTTCATCGACAGCACCGCCGACGCGCTGGCCGGAAACGGCGACAAATTGCGGCAGCTGCTCGCCCAGCTGTCCGGGGTGGGCCGGATCCTGGCCGACGGCAGCGGCGATATCGGCGAGACCATCACCAACCTGCAGACCTTCGTCACCGCGCTACGTGACAGCAATGTGCAGATCGTGCAGTTCCAGAACCGGCTCGCGACGCTGACCAGCGTGCTGTCGGACAGCCGCTCCGATCTGGACGCCGCGCTCGCCAACCTGTCCATCGCGGTCGGTGAGGTGCAGCGTTTCGTCGCCGAGAACCGGGACCGGGCAGGCGAACAGGTGGGCCGGCTGGCCGATGTCACCCAGAACCTGGTCGACAACCGCGGCGAACTCGAGGAACTGCTGCATATCTTCCCGACCAGCCTGGCCAACTTCTACAACATCTACAACCCCGATACCGGCACCGAGGCCGGGGTCTTCGTACTCAACAACTTCTCCAATCCGATCGAGTTCGTCTGCGGCGGTATCGCCAGCGTCGAGAACATCGGAGCGGAGGAGGCGGCACGCAAATGCCGCGACTATCTCGGGCCGGTCCTGGGGCTGCTGAATTTCAACTATCTGCCCGTGCCGGTGAACCCGGTACTGGGGCCCTCGGCGAACCCGGAGAAGATCATCTACAGCGAACCCCATCTGATACCGCAGGCGGTGGACCCGGGGGCGCCACCGCCCCCACCGGCGCCCACGCTCGCGGACATCCTGTTCCCCGGTGGGCGGTGATCGTATGACCAGATCCTGTGGCCGCCGCGGATTCCGGACCGCGGTATTCGGCGCCGCGTGCGTGGTGCTCACCGGCGCCGGGTGCTCCTGGGACGGCGTGAACTCGCTGCCGTTGCCCGGGGCCACCGGCCGCGGGCCCGACGCCACCACGCTGTATGTGGAAATGAACGATGTCGGCACCCTGACCCCGAACTCCCCGGTACTGATCGACGATGTGGTGGTCGGCAGTATCGGTGATATCCATGTGGAGAACTGGCACGCGGTGGTGGAGGTATCCATCCAGCCCGGACAGGTGGTGCCCGCCAACGCGCAGGCGAGGGTCGGACAGACCAGCCTGCTCGGGTCGATGCATCTGGCCCTCAACCCCCCGCCCGGACAGCAGCCCGAGGGCCGGCTCGAACCGGGCGCGCGGATCGGATTGCAGGACACCGCGACCTACCCTTCCACCGAGCAGACCCTGGCGTCGTTGTCGGTGGTGGTGAACGGGGGCGGCCTGGGCCAGATCGGCGATATCGTCGGCAGCCTCAGTGCGGCCCTCGAGGGCCGGGAGACGAATATCCGATCGCTGCTGGACCGCCTGGATGTGTTTCTGGGCGCGCTCGACAACCAGCGCGCCGATATCGTCGCCACCATCGACAACCTCAACCGCCTGGGCGGCACCTTCGCCGCGCAGCGCGACCGGCTCACCGAGGCGTTGCAGAAGATCCCGCCCGCCCTGGATGTGCTGATCGCCGAACGGCCGGACCTGGTCACCGCGCTGGACCGGTTGCGCACCTTCAGCGATACCACCAACAACGTGCTCACCACGGTGCACGACGATCTGCTCACCAACCTGCGCAATCTGGAACCCACGCTGAAGGCGCTGGCCGATGTGGGCCCCGATATCAACTCCGCCATCCAGTTCGCGACGGTGTTCCCCTACGGCCAGTACCTGGTGGACAACGGTGTGCGCGGCGATTTCATCAACCTGTTCGCCACGGTGGATCTCACGATTCCCCGGCTGCGCCGTGAACTGCTGCTGGGCACCCCCTGGGGCGACCCGACCGCGGTGATCCAGGCGGCCGTCGGCGATCCGGGATACGCCGAACAGACCAAGAACCCGCTCGGGTTCGGTATCACCCCGCCCCCGGTGGCGGCGCCCGCCCCGGCACCGGCGCCCGCCGAGGCACCGGTACCGCCGCCGGCGCCCGCACCGGCCCCCGCGCCCGGCCTGCCGTTCCCGCTGCCGCAGATCCAGCTTCCCCAGATACCCCTGCCCCCCGGGATTGGAGGCGGCTGATGCTGCTGTCCCGTTTCGTCCGCGCCCAGCTGGTCATCTTCAGCGTGCTCTCGGTGATCGGCCTTGTCGTGATGTCGGTGGTGTACATGCGGCTCCCGACGCTGGCCGGGATCGGCAATATGAGTGTCACCGTGGAACTTCCCGAGGCCGGTGGGCTCTACCGGTTCGGCAATGTGACCTATCGGGGGATCCGGGTCGGCAAGGTGACAGGCGTCGAACTCACCCAGGACGGTGTGCGCGCCCACCTGGAGATCGACTCGTCCAGCCGGATCCCCGCGGATCTCAGCGCCGAGGTGCGCAGTGTGTCGGCGGTCGGCGAGCAGTATGTGGATCTGCTGCCGCGTACCGACTCACCGCCCTACCTCTACGACGGCGCGACCATCGAACGCGCCGATACCGCGGTGCCCCAGCCGGTCGGCCCGATGCTGGACAAACTCAGCGCACTGGTCGACACCATCCCCAAGGACGATCTGCGCCGGCTGCTGGACGAGATGTTCACCGGCGTCCAGGGCGCCGGACCCGAGCTGGATTCACTGCTCACCTCGGCCGAAACGCTGACCGCGGAGATGAACAGGACCGGCGATGCCACCCGGACCCTGGTGCAGGACGCGCAGCCGCTGCTGGATTCCCAGGTGCAGACCGCCGATGCCATCCGCATCTGGACCCGCGCCACGGCCGATGTCACCGGGCAGCTGGTGGCCAACGATCCGCAGATCCGCCAAGTGCTGCATTCGGGCCCCGGTATGGCCGACGAGGTCGCCGGGCTGCTCGACGATCTGCAGCTCACCCTGCCGGTCCTGTTGTCGAACCTCACCTCGGTCGGCCAGCTGGCCGTGACCTACAACGCGAGCCTGGAACAGCTGCTGGTGTTGTTGCCGCCGGTGGTCTCGCTGGTGCAGGCGGTGCAGCCGACCAAGAACGCCTCCGGGCTGGGTATCGGTGACTTCCGGGTGAGCGGCGTCTCCGATCCGCCCGCCTGCACGGTCGGCTTCCTGCCGCCGTCGGAATGGCGGTCACCGTCGGACACCACGACCATCGATACACCCGACAACCTGTATTGCAAACTGCCGCAGGATCATCCGGTGGCGGTGCGCGGTGCGCGCAACATCCCGTGCGCCAACGATCCGTCCAAACGCGCGCCCACGGCCGCCATCTGCAACAGCGATCAGCCGTATGTGCCGGTCGCCCCGGACCAGCCGGTTCTCGGCCCGTACCCGCGTGACCCGGAACTCGAGGGGCAGGGGATCCCTCCGGACTCCCGGTTCTCGCCGCCGCCGGGCAATGCCCCGGCCGCGGACACCTCGGGCGGTGCCCCGGCGGCGCCGGCGGTGGCCTACGCCCAGTACGACCCGAACACCGGTGAGTACATGGCCCCGGACGGTCAGCTGTACCGGCAGACCGATCTGGTGTCGCAGGGTCACGGGAGCTGGGAGGAGATGCTGCCGCGCTGAGCGGGTCCGGCTCGGGAGCGGGCGGGAGCGTGACCATCCGCTCCCGCCCGCTTTCCGGTACGGATACCGCAGCGAAAAGCCGATGACCCCCGGATGATGTCGTCTCCGGGGGTCATCGGCCGGTGGGTGTTCAGCTCCGGGGCAATCCCAGTACGCGCTGGGCGATGATATTGCGCTGGATCTCCGAGGTGCCGCCGGCGATGGTTCCGGAGAAGCTGCGCATATAGCGCTCGAACCAGCTCGGCGCGTGATCCTCCAGGTTCAGCAGGCTGTGCCGGGAGGTCACCGCCGGATGGGTCAGGCCGTCGGAACCGGCGGCGTCGAGGGCGGCCTCCAGGCCGCGCTGCACCCCCTCCGATCCCAGCAGTTTGAGGACCGACAGCGATGCCACATCGGTTTCGCCCCGGGCCTCCTTCGCCAGCGCCGTCGACCCCAGTAGTTCCAGCGCCTGCAGATCCATCACCGCCGTGGCGTAGCGGTCGGCGTCCAGGGCCGTGCGCGGTTCGAAATCCTGCACCAGCATGCGCAGCCGCTGCGCGAAACTCATCCACAGCAGCGTGCGCTCGTGCCCGAGGGAGCCGTTGGCCACCGTCCAGCCCTGGTTCAGCTCACCCACCAGGTTCTCCGCCGGGACCCGGGCCTCTTCGAAGAACACCTCGTTGAAGTCGAGATCGTCGGCGGCGCACGCGGAGGCGAACGGGCGGCGCCGCACGCCCGGGGTGTCGGTGGGGATCAGCAGGACCGAGATGCCCTTGTGCTTCGGGGCGTCGGGATCGGTGCGCACGAAGGTCAGGATGACATCGGAGTCGTGCGCGCCCGAGGTCCACACCTTCTGGCCGGTGACGACGAAATGGTCGCCGTCGCGGACCGCGCGAGTGCGCAGACCGGCCAGGTCGGAGCCGGCGCCGGGTTCGCTCATGCCCAGTGCCGCGGGCATCTCGCCGCGCAGGATCGGCACGGCCCACCGCCGCTGCTGCTCGGGGGTGCCGAAGGTGATGAGGGAGGCGGCGATGATCCCCTGGCCCTGCGGGTTGCAGCTCTCGTAGATACCGCGTGCGCCCAGTTCTTCCCGGTGCACGTACTGCTGCAGCACGGTGGCGTTGCGGCCGCCGAACTCCGGCGGGTATCCGGGGACCAGCCAGCCGTGATCGAACTGCAGGCTCTGCCATTCCCGGGCCCACGCGGGCATATGTGAACTGGACCCCGGCCGTTCGGCCGCCACCGCCTCGGGTGGGAGGTGCTCGTCGAGGAACGCGATGAACTCGGCGCGGAACCGTTCCACGTCCTCGTCGAAAGTCAGCTGCACGATGTACCTCCCTTTGACCAATTATGAGAATATCATTCTCTCATCGGGATATTCTAGTTTCCGTAGGCGGTGCGACCGTCGGTGATGGGAGGTACGGCCATGCGAAGTACCGGCAGTGGGCTGACCCTGCAGCAGCGGATCGACGCCCGGTCGGTCCGCACCACCAAGCTGTTCGGCAGCGTGCAGGTGCAGCGCTTCCTGGATGCGGCGCGAATGTTGATCACCGAGCGGGGCAGCACCGATTTCACCATGCACGAGGTGGTCGACCGGGCGGGGCAGTCGCTGCGCAGCTTCTACCTGCTCTTCGACGGTAAACACGAACTGCTGCTCGCGCTGTACGAGGAGGCGATCGGCAGGGTCGCCGATCAGGTGCGGGAGGCCACCGCCAACGACGGTGATCCGCTGGCCCGGCTGCGCACGGCCGTGGAGTTGATGTTCGAGTTCTGCCGGCCCGACCCCGGCGCGCACCGTCCCCTCTTCACCGAATTCGCGCCCCAGTTGCTGATGTCGGATCCGATCGAGATCCAGGTCGCGCACGCGTCGCTGTTCGAACTGCTCGTGGACCTGATGGTCGAGGCCGAGGTGGCGGGGTATCTCCGCGCCCGGGCCCGGCCCCGGCGGCTGGCGGCCATGACCCTGCAGACGGTGATGTTCGTGGCGCAGAACGCCCGCCCGGACGAACCGCATCCGATCACCGCCACCGAGGTCTGGAATCTCTGCGCTTTCGGAGCGCTGGGCGCCGCGGACGGTGTCGCGGGAAGCCGCCGGTGAGGGCCTGGAAGGGACCGATCGGTCTGCCGATCCGGGGTTGCGGGCCAGCGGATATGCTATTCTCGGTTTTCGAGAATTCCGATATCACCGACCCGGTCGGGCGCTGGTTCGCGGCGCTCGGCACGCAGGAAGTAGTCGCATGAGTATTTCGCTTCTGCTGGATATGGCGGCGTCGAACGAACCGGATCGGGTCGCCGTCGTATCCGGCGAATCGCGCTGGACCGGAGCCGAACTGGACGCGCTGGCGCACGGTGGCGCGGGCGCGATCGCGGCCTCCGGAGCGCGCAGCGTCGCCTATGTGGGCACCGGTGGCGCGCTCCTGCCGCTGCTGATCTTCGCCTCGGCCCGGGCCGGAGTGCCGTTCACCCCGTTGAACTACCGGCTCAGCGGCGACACACTCGCCGAGCTGGTGGCGCGGCTGGACGCGCCGCTGGTGATCCACGACGACGCCTACGGTGCCGCGGTCGGGGGGACCGCTGAACGGTTGTGGACCTCCGCGCGGTTCCTGGAACACGCCCGGACCGCGGACCCGGCCGGCGCCGACCCGGACCCGGACGGCGCCGCGATCGTCCTGTTCACCTCCGGCACCACCTCACAGCCCAAAGCGGTCGAACTCTCCCACAACAATCTGGTCAGCTACATCACCGGCACAGTGGAATTCGCTTCCGCGGCGGCCGACGACGTCTCGCTGATCTGCGTCCCGCCCTATCATGTGGCCGGTGTGAGCGCGGCCCTGTCCAACCTCTACGCCGGGCGCAGGATGGTCTACCTCCGCAATTTCGATCCGCAGGAATGGATCCGGTTGATCGATGCCGAGCGGGTGACCACGGCGACCGTTGTCCCGACCATGCTCGACCGAATCGTCACCGGACTGAAAGCCACCGATTCGCGGTTGCCCTCGCTGCGTACTTTGGCCTATGGCGGGTCGAAAGTGGCACTGCCGCTGGTGCGCACCGCGCTCGAACTGCTGCCCGACGTGGGTTTCGTGAACGCCTACGGGCTCACCGAGACCAGCTCCACCATCGCGGTCCTGGGCCCCGACGACCACCGCGCCGCACTGGCCTCCGACGACGACAAGGTGGCTCGCCGGCTCGGTTCGGTCGGGCAGCCGGTACCCGGGATCGAGGTGCAGATCCGCGACGAGGGCGGCGCGGTGGTTCCCGCCGATACCGCCGGTGAACTCTTCGTCCGCGGTCCGCAGGTATCGGGCCGCTACACCGGGATCGGTTCGGTGCTCGACGCCGAGGGCTGGTTCCCGACCAAGGATCTCGCGGTACTCGACGCCGACGGCTATCTGTTCATCCACGGGCGCAGCGACGACACCATCATCCGTGGCGGCGAGAACATCGCACCCGCCGAGATCGAGGACTACCTGGTCGAACACGCGGCCGTACACGATGTCGCGGTGGTCGGCGTGGAGGACCCCGAATGGGGGCAGATCATCGTCGCCGTGGTGGTGCCTGCCGAACCCGGGCAGACCCCCGATCCCGAAGAATTGCGCGCCTTCGTCCGGTCCGGGCTGCGGGGTTCGCGGACTCCGGACCGGATCGTCTTCCGCGCGGAACTTCCCGCCACTCCCACCGGGAAGGTTCTGCGCCGCGAGCTCGTCGCCGAACTGACCCGCGAAACCGCCGGCGCGTAGCCGCGCAGCCCGAAAGGAACAACGCTCATGGTCAAGACCGGTACCCGGCTACGGAGCCAGGTGTGCGATACCCAGGTCATCATCGTCCGGGCCGCCGACAGCCTGGACGATCTGCGGGCCGGTGGGGTCCCGATGGTGCCCCTGGAGGGCGCCGCACCGGCTGCCGAGGGCAGTCCGCAGGAGGGATTCGCGGACGGGAATCTGATCGGCAAACGCTATGTCGACGACTCCGGTGCGGAGGTTCTCGTGACCAAGGCCGGGGCCGGCACCTTGAGTGTCGGCAGCACCCCGTTGTCCATCAAGGAAGCCAAGCCGCTGCCCGCTAGCGACTAGAACGAGTGATCGAGGTGGGATAGATGCCCCAGACCACCAGCGACCCGCTGAATCTGGCGGTCGAGGAGGCCGACGCGGAGGCCGCGGCGGCGGAGGCCGAGGCGCTCGCCGCCCAGGCTTCCGCCGCCGCGGCCCGAGCGCGTGCCAAAGCCGCGCGCCTGCGCCGGGAAGCCGGAGGTGAGGACCCCGGATCCGGCGCGGGGGACCCGGAGGGGACGGCCGCGGAGAGATCCGCGGGCGGAGACGATCCGGAGACCACCCAGCGGGCCGCTGCCGGGACGCGGCCCGCCGACGTGGAATCCGAGACAACACGTGAATCCGAACCGGATTCGGCGCACACCCGCTCGGATGCCACCACCGCGAAAGTCGACCTGGTGAAGACCGCGGATCCGGAGTCGTCCGGTACGGCCCGGGCGCGCGCCGGGCGTCTGGTGCGCAAGGTGCCGGTACCGGCCCTGCGGCGTCCGGGACGCCGCACTCTCGGCCGGGCGGTGGCGGTGCTGGTGATCGTCGCTTCGCTGGCGGCCGGCGGCTTCTCGCTGTGGAACCACCACCAGATCGGCGCGGCGCAGGCACGCGAGGACGAGTACCTCAACGCGGCCCGCGAGGGTGTCGTCGCCCTGACCACGCTCGACGCGGCCCGCGCCGCCGACGATGTGAAACGGGTACTCGACCATTCCACCGGGGCGTTCCGCACCGATTTCCAGACCCGCTCGGAGGATTTCACCAAGGTCGTGCAGCAGTCGCAGGTGGCGACCCAGGGGGAGATCACTGCGGCCGCGGTCGAATCCATGACCGACGAATCGGCGGTGGTGCTGGTATCGGCGGTCTCCAAGGTCACCAACACGGCCGGCGCGCAGCAGGAACCGCGGATGTGGCGGCTCAGCGTCACCGTCACCCGCGAGGGCGAGGAGTTGAAGATGTCGAAAGTGGAGTTCGTACCGTGAGAATCCCCAGCCCACTCCGCACCCTGCCGCGCTCCCCGGAAACCATCCTGCTGACCGTGCTCGCCGTGGTCGCGGTGCTCGCCGCGACCTCGCTGCTGCTGTTCCAATACCGGCCGGACTCCCGGGGTGACGCCGCGAAGAACGAGGTCCTCTCGGCCGCGACCGAGGGCACCGTCGCGCTGCTGTCGTATTCGCCGGATTCCCTGGATCAGGATTTCGCGGCCGCGAAATCCAAGATGACCGGCGATTTCCTGAACTATTACACTCAGTTCACCGAAAAGGTCATCGCCCCCGCCGCCAAGGACAAATCGGTCGAGACCGAGGCCGTCATCGTGCGTTCGGCGGTGGCCGAACTACAGGACGACTCCGCGGTGGCACTGCTGTTCATCAACCAGACCACCACCAGCGCCGAGAAACCGGAACCGGCGCTGGCCGCGAGCAGTGTGCGGGTAACCCTCTCGAAGGTAGACAACTCATGGCTGATCTCGTCGTTCGATCCCGTCTGACCACCCCGGGAGCGCCCGCGCCCCGGATCCGCCGTGAGGCACCCACTCTGGTCACGGTCTATCCGGTGCTGAACCACTTCTCGACCTGCCCGCGCTGCGGCTACCCGGCGGAGGCCTCGGTGACGGTGCGGACCTTCGCCGGCGGCGACACGGAGAAGGAAACCCATATCAGCTGTGGTTCGCCCTGCGGGTGGCGCGAGATCCGGTAGTCACACGGCATACCGGTCGGAACCGGCCCCGGACAGCGGAACGTGCCGGTGCTCCTCCGAGCACCGGCACGTTCCGCGTGTCGTGGGTCGCTGTCCCGGCGACCGGTCGTCGGCGGGGATCTCGGACCGTGCCCGTGGACAGGGGTTCATTTCGGGCAAGGTGGTGCTTGCGTGGACCGGGCAGCCGACAGTCACCTCGCGCACCGCGACGCCCTTGCCTCCAGGGGAAGTGACGCCATCGTTGCCGCCGGTGATCGTGCCTGTTGAGGTGCACATCCTGATCAGCCGACGCGAATTGGCCCGCTGGCAGGCGCAAGCAGGCGTGCCCGGTGATGATCTGGTGTAGCTCGTCGAGACGGTTGCACGATGACCTGCGGCAGGAACCCGGATTGCACGGACAGCTGCGGCCCCGAGAAGAGGCTGCGCCTACGGTGTTGTGCCGGCAGGCCGCTCCGCTTCGGGCAGGGTGGTGATGGCGTGGACCGGGCAGTCGAGCAGGGCCCGGGTAACGGCGGGTTCCTCGGCGGTATCGAGCGTCGGATCACCCGCCAGGACGGCGTAGCCCCAATCGTCCAAGGGGAAGCGTTCCGGGGCGTGTTTGGCGCAGATGCCGAACCCGTCGCAGAGGGTGCGGTCCAGTTTGATCTTCACAGCAACGCCTCCGTTTCGACCCGGAAGGGGGCATGGTGGGTGGTGGGCCCGGCCGCGCAGTCGGGGCACCGGTTGTCGAGATGGGCGGTCACTTCCGCGGCGAAACGGTCGAGCAGGCCCGCGGCGGCGTTGCAGGCGGCGTCCAGGGTGCCGCAGGCGCCGCGGCCGCGCAGTACGGCCGACCAGCGGCGCAGGCGCAGCACATCGTCGGGGGTGGCCCGGCCTTCGGCCAGTGCGGTGGTGGCGGCGGCCATCGCGGCGGTGCCGTTGAAACACGACCCGCACTGCCCGGCGTTCTCCCGGTCGAAGTAGTTCAGGACGCTCGCCGCGACCGCCACCGGGCACTCCTCGGTGATCACGGCGAGCGCGCCGCAGCCCAGGCCGACCCCGGCGCGGCGCAGGGTTTCGTGATCGAGGGTGAGGTCGAGAACGGTGCGGTCCAGCAGGCCGGTGAAGTATCCGCCGATCAGCGCGCCCCGCACCGACGCGGGCGAGACCCCGTGCAGCGCCAGCAGTTCGCCGACCGGCAGGCCGTGCGGTAGCTCGTAGAGCACGGGATCGCGGCCCGCGACGGTCACGGTGGACAGGAAGGTCCCGGGCGACATGGCGGTGCCGAGGGCCCGGTAGGCGTCGGCGCCCCACCGGTCCAGGAAGGGCAGATTGGCCAGCGTCTCGACATTGGAGACCAGGGTCGGCAGTCCCGCCACACCGGATTCGAAGGGCCGGGGTGGTTTGTCGGTGGGCTTGGCCGGACCGCCGTTGATCGCGCGGACCGCCGCCGATTCCTCACCGGCCACGTACCCGGGTTCGACCTGGACCACCGCCAGTTCCGGGCCGTCGGGAAGCGCGCCGCCGAGTTCCTCGAGCGCCGCGCGCACCGCGTGAGCCGATTCGGGGTCGGAGACGTAGACGTAGCCGCGCCGGGCGCCGACCAGCAGCGCAGCGAGCCGGATACCGTCGAGGACCAGATGCGGCCGGTGCCGCAGTAGCCAGCGATCCTTGAACGACGCGGGTTCGCCCTCTTCCCCGTTGGCCACCAGGACCGCCTCGGTCCAGCCATCCGGTATCCCGGCGCCCGCACCCGTACCGGCGCGGACCGCCCCGACCTTCACCGCGAACGGGAACCCGGCGCCGCCGCGACCCCGCAATCCGCTCTGTTCGACGGCCGCCGCCAGCGCCTGGACCGAACCCACCGGGCGGTACCCGCCCCGGTCCCGGTACTCGTAGGCGGTTTCCATCCCGTCGCCTACCCGGAGCAGGCGCGGATCGCTGCCGGGGTAGGGGACCACCGTCGGGCCTCCGGCCGACGAGAAGGTGTGCTGCA